>DASWMG010000286.1:0-13746 GCA_036399875.1 Solirubrobacterales bacterium | reverse complement strand
GTTGGCCTCCCCATCAGGTCTGATCGGGTCTTTCTCGGAAACCTGCCGCCAAAACTCGTGCGCCTCACTCGCATCCGCAAAAACCCGCGCCTCAAGCCGATTGGTCGTGGTGACCAAGTGAAAGATGATCGGCCTTCCATCGGGCGCCACGCCTGGCCGATCCGGGTCGAATTCAACTAGGAACTGGCCGTCGAATGGAGATGGTGAGCCATCCACCAAGCCAACAATTTCCAGGATCGCCGGATTCATCGGGGGAGCCTACCCGCGAGGAGACCGAACCATCGCTTCCGACTTTCGCCCCACCGGGGTGTGGTCGAAGTCGGAAGGCCGAAACCCCACCGAGCGCAGAGGCGAACTATCGTCCGTCGCCATGGGCGAATCGATCTCGCGGTACCGGAGGTGTTCCGAGGAGGGCGACATCGATGGGCTCATGGAGGTGCTTGCGCCCGATGTCGAGGTCGTCTCTCCGATTTCGGGCCGGATGGTCTTCCGGGGCCACGACGACGTCAAAACTCTGCTCGGCGCCGTCTACCGCAGCTTGAAGGGGCTGCGCTGGACCGAGGTGGTCGGGGAGGGACCGCATCGCGTCGTCCTCGGGCATGCGCGTATCGGGCCGGTCCGGATGACCGACGCGATGGTCTTCGAGCTCGATCCTGACGGACGCATCCGCAGGATCAGCCCCCACCTGCGGCCCTGGCTCGCCCTGACCCTGTTCGCGCTGGTCCTCGGGCCGAAAGTCGGCCGCCGGCCGGGGGTGATGTGGAGAGCACTGCGCGGCGGGGGTCAGGCGCGCCCTTGAGCGAGCAGACGGACCGCACCAACCTGGGCGGCCGCCTTGGCCTGCTGGTCGCCGCTGCGGCCTTCGTCCTGCCGCTGCTCGCCTTCCTCGTCGCGATCGCCGTCGTCGACGGGCACGCGAGCGTCGGCTACTTCGAGGCGGTGGCGCAGATCATCCCGATCGTCGTGCTCGCGCTGGCGATCGAGCTGCGCTGGTTCGCGCCGGGGCGGGAGATCCCCGCGCAGCTGCGGCCCTTCTTCCGCCGACCGGAGCTGGTCCGCGCGATCGGCTTCGCCTACGCGGCGGTGACCCTGTTGGCCCTGGTCGCGAGCGAGGCCGTCTCACTCTGGGTCATCGCCGACCAGGGCTCCAGCCGACTCGAGCTCAGCATCACGACGGCGGGCCTCACTGCCGGCGCCGTCGCTCTCGTCGTCGCGATCCTGCTGCCGTCGAACCGCGGTTAGTCGCCGCCCCTCGGGTTCCGGCTCGGAACCACGCCTCGTTGGCTGGACGAGGCTCTTTCTCAAATTCCCACTTTCCTGATCAACTTTCTGCTATTCTGGCGCGCTCAATTAGGACTAAGTCAGTCAAAAAAGGAAGGAACGCGCTCGAAATGCTGAACCCGTCCCCCATCACCCGGCGACCCGGCAGCCGCCCAATCGGACTCCTTGCACTCCTGCTTGCGCTGATCGCAGCGATGGCTGTCGCCGGCTGCGGGGGCGGCGACAGCGCCACCGGCTCCTCCTCCGGCGGCAAGGTCGACATCGTCGCCTACTCGACGCCGGAGACCGTCTACACCGACTCGCTCGAGCCCGGCTTCGGGGCGACGCCGGAGGGAGAGGGCGTCGGCTTCTCCGGCTCGTTCGGCGCCTCCGGCGACCAGCGGCGCGCGGTCGAAGCAGGCCAGCCCGCCTCGCTCGTCCACTTCGCCCAGGGCGGCGACATGATCGCCCTCGAGGAAGCCGGACTCGTCGCGCCCAACTGGGACCAGAACGAGTTCAAGGGGATCGGCCAGGAGTCGGTCGTCGTCCTCGCCGTGCGCAAGGGGAACCCGGAAGGGATCGAGTCCTTCGACGACCTGCTGACGAAGGACGTCGACGTGATCACCCCCAACCCGCTCAGCTCGGGCGGCGCCCGCTGGAACATCATGGCGCTCTACGGCTCGCAGTTGCACGGGGGCAAGTCCGAGCAGCAGGCCCTCGACGCGGTCCGCACCGTGCTCGAGAAGACGATCGTGCAGCCGGGCAGCGCCCGCGACGCGCTCGCCGCCTTCACCCAGGGCGAGGGCGACGTGCTGCTCGCCTACGAGAACGAGGCGATCAAAGCCGAAGAGGAGGGCGAAGACGTTGAGTACGTCGTGCCCCCCTCGACGATCCGAATCGAGACCCCGATCGCGGTCACCAAGGACGCGCCCGAGGCGGCCCAGGCCTTCCTCGACTTCATCTGGTCGCAGGAGGGACAGCGGATCTGGTCGGACAACGGCTACCGCCCGGTCGACCAGTCGCTGCTCGACGAGCAGAAGTTCCCGGTCCCGGAGGACCTCTTCGACATCGACGAGTTCGGCGGCTGGGAGAAGGTCACCGACGAGTTCTTCGACGAGGAAACCGGCAAGGTGGCCGAGATCAACAAGGACCTCGGGGTCCCCACGGAGTAAGGCGTGGAGGCTCGCACCGCAACCGTCCCCCGGCCGAGGGCTGGCGTTCGCCTGCCCTCGGCCGGCGCCGGCCTCGGCCGCGGCATGGTCGGGCTCTATCTGAGCCTGATGGTGCTGCTGCCGCTGGCCGCCGTCGTGGACCAGTCGCTGGCCAGCGGCCTCGGCTCCTTCTGGAACGCGGTGACCAGCCCGCAGGCGGTCGCGGCGCTGAAGCTGACCGTGATCTGCTCGCTGATCGTCGCCGCGATCAACGCCGTCTTCGGCACGATCATCGCCTGGGTCCTGGTCCGCGACGAGTTCCCCGGCAAGGCGGCCGTCAACGCGCTCATCGACCTGCCCTTCGCCCTGCCGACGATCGTCGCCGGCCTCACCCTGCTCACGCTCTATGGCAACGAGAGCCCGGTCGGGATCAACGTCGCCTTCACCAAGGTGGCGGTGGTGATGGCGCTGCTCTTCGTCACCCTGCCGTTCGTCGTCCGCGCCGTCCAGCCGCTGCTGATCGAGCTCGACCGCGAGATGGAGGAGGCGGCGACCTCGCTCGGGGCCGGCGGCTTCACCGTCTTCCGCCGCATCGTCTTCCCCAACCTGCTTCCCGGCCTCACCGCCGGTATCGCGCTCGCCTTCGCCCGGGCGCTCGGCGAGTACGGATCGCTGATCTTGATCTCGGGCAACGACCCCTTCAACACCGAGGTCTCCTCGGTCTTCATCCGCAGCCAGATCGAAGGCGGCAACATGCCGGGCGCGGCGGCGGTCTCGGTCGTTTTGCTCGTCGTCTCGCTCCTGCTGCTCGCCTGCGTCACTGGGGCCGAGCGCTGGGGCAACCGGCACGAGAGGGGCAGCGCCTGATGGCCGGCACCAGCCGCAAGAGCCGCTGGTCGCTGCGCGCACTGGCCTTCGGCTACCTCGGAGCGCTCCTGCTCGCCCCCGTCGCGATGATCTTCTACAAGACCTTCGAGGACGGCCTGGCGCCGCCGCTGGAAGCGGTCACCTCCCCCGAGGGCCTGCACGCCCTGCAGCTGACCCTCCTGATGGTCGCCGTCGCTGTGCCGCTCAACACGGTCTTCGGCGTCGGCTGCGCGCTGCTGCTGGTCCGCCACCGCTGGTGGGGCAACCGGTTCGTCGACGCGATCATCAACCTGCCCTTCGCCGTCTCCCCCGTCGTCGTCGGCCTCGCCCTTTTCCTCCTCTACGGCACCGACGGCTGGTTCGGCCCGTTCCTGGCCGAAAACGGCTTCAAGGTCCTCTTCTCGGTGCCGGGGATGATCCTCGCCAGCATCTTCGTCTCGCTGCCCTTCGTCGTCCGCGAGACGGTCCCGGTGCTGCAGGAGATCGGCACCGAGCAGGAGCAGGCCGCCTCGACCCTGGGCGCCAGCGCCTGGCAGACCTTCTGGCGGGTGACCCTGCCGGCGATCCGCTGGGGCGTCGGCTACGGCGTCGTGCTGACGACGGCCCGCGTGCTCGGCGAGTTCGGCGCCGTCTCGGTCGTCTCCGGCGAGATCTCTGGCCAGACGGAAACCCTGCCGCTCTTCGTCTCCCAGCAGTTCGAGCAGTTCAACTTCGCCGGCGCCTACGGCGCCTCGATCCTGCTCGCCCTGCTCGCCCTCTCGACGCTTCTGGTCATGAACCTGCTCAAGAGAAAGGAGGGCGCCTGATGGCTATCTCAGTCGAGGGAGCGTGCAAGCGCTTCGGTGACTTTCAGGCTCTCGAGGACGTTTCTATAGAGGTCCCCGACGGCTCGCTCACCGCGCTGCTGGGACCGAGCGGCAGCGGCAAGTCGACGCTGCTGCGGGCGATCGCCGGGCTGGAGTCGCTGGACGCCGGGGACGTGCGCATCCACGGCGAGGACGCGACGGCCAAGCCTCCCCAGCAGCGCGGCGTCGGCTTCGTCTTCCAGCACTACGCCGCCTTCAAGCACATGACCGTGTTCGGCAACGTCGGCTTCGGCCTGCGCATCCGCAAGTGGAGCAAGCCACAGATCGAGGCGCGCGTCCACGAGCTGCTGCGCCTGGTCCAGCTCGACGGCCTCGCCGACCGTTATCCCTCCCAGCTCTCCGGCGGCCAGCGGCAGCGGATGGCACTGGCGCGGGCGCTCGCGGTCGAGCCGAAGGTGCTGCTGCTAGACGAGCCGTTCGGTGCGCTCGACGCCAAGGTGCGCAAGGACCTGCGCAGCTGGCTGCGTCGGCTCCACGACGAGATGCACGTGACGACGATCTTCGTCACCCACGATCAGGAGGAGGCGATGGACGTCGCCGAGCAGCTCGTGGTCATGAACCAGGGCAGGGTCGAGCAGTCGGGCTCGGCCGACGACCTCTACGACCACCCCGCCAACGAGTTCGTGATGAGCTTCGTCGGCGAGGTCAACCGGCTCGGCGAGCACTTCGTCCGCCCCCACGACATGGAGGTCGTGCTGGACCCGGACGAGCGGACCGAGGAGGCTTTGGTGCAGCGGATCGTCGCGCTCGGCTTCGAGATCCGCGTCGAGCTGCTGCTCGGCGACGGCACCCAGGTCTGGGCGCAGCTGACCCGCAACGAGCTGCAGCGACTCGAGCTGCGCGAGGGCCAGATCGTCTACTTGAAGCCGGGCAACGGCAAGCGCTTCAGCGGTGATTCGTCGCCGTCGTCCGACGACCCGGGGGCCTCGACTCCCCCGGGCTCCCGGGACGGCAGCGACGCGGAGGTCTCCGCAGCCGCCTGAAGGGGCGAGCAAGGGGCGGGGCGCGCTTTGCCGGGTGGCGCCCCGCCCCGCTTCGCCACCACGCGAGCCCTCCAGGTCCCCCAGACCCTATTTATTTACCTATATTCTTAAGTTAGAGAATCAACAAACTACGAAAGTGAGTAACGGAACGAGTGACGCACCGCGTTCCACCACCTTCACCTCGCGCGGCCGCCTGGCGGGACTGATCCGCGACGAGGCTCCCGCCGGGACGGGAGCGAACCGAGCCAACCGCGCTGACGCGCGGGGCGCCGCTCGCCCGACTGTCGACGAGGCGCTCTACTACCGCGCTCGTCTGATCCTCGGCGACGGGCTGCCGCGGCCGGACCGCTAGGACGCTTGCTCCCTTTTGCGTTCATATGCGGCAAAAGGGAGCACGGACGGCGCTGCTGGGTCTGCCAAGGGTCTCGTTTGAGGCCTCAGCGGACCGCCTCGATCGCCCGTTCGATCCGCGCCAGGCTGGGCGTGTCCTGCAGTACCCGGGTCCCCCCGGGGCCGCTGACGATCGCCGCCGGCTCGGCCCGGATCCGGAGCTCGGTGCCGAGCTCTTCGTAGCCCTCGAGGCGGGCGGTGATCTCCCCGTCCTCGCCGCCCTCGGCTTCCAGGTAGCGCCGCCATTCGTCGACGTCGAGTTCGCCGACCGAGGCGGCCAGCTCTTCGAGGAACTTGTCGCTTACCCCGAATCGCTCCGCCTCGTCCTGGTTGCGGAAGAAGAGGTAGGAGTACTGCCAGCCGTAATTCTGCTCGGCGGCCGCCTCAGCGCCGAAGAAGCCGAGCTGGAGGGCGTTGCGTGCGAACGAGTAGTGCCGCATCAGCAGCTTCGCCTCGCCGGGGCGCGCGTAGCGCTCGACCAGAGCCGGCACCGTGCCGACGAAGGCGTCGGCGCAGGTTCCGCACTGGAGGTCGTTGAAGATCTGGACGGATACCGGCGCGTCCGCCGAGCCGACCCGGTCGCCTTCCTGCGGGACGCCGCCGAAGGTCCGCTGCGCGGACGAAATCCCCTTGACGCGGATGAATTCGCGCCCCGCCTCCTTGGTCGAGATTTCGACCAAGGCGAAGCCCAGGAAGGCCACCGCGACCGCCAGCGCCAGCACGACCCAGAGCCGCCCCCGGCGGGGGATGGGAGTGGCGGCCGCCTCGGACACGGCGGCATTATCGCCGCGTGGCACGTTGATCGCGCATACCGCGAGTAACGCGCCTCGACCGCGGTTGACACGTCCGCGGCCAGGGGTAAGTATCGAGTACCCGATTTCAACGACCTGGGAGGTCCGCCGTGGCCAATCACCTCACCCCGTCCGAGCTTGCCGACGAACTTCACATGAAGCGGCAGGAGGTGATCGGCAAATGCGTGGAGATGGGCGTGCCGATCTTCCACGGCCGCATCGACAAATCGCTCTTCCAGACCTCCCTGCGGCAGCTGACGACGCGCGAAGAGCAGCGCCACCCCCGGGCCGCGTAGGCGGCGGCGTCACCGCCAAGTTCCACCGCTGGCCAGCCGGCCAGCGCCTTTAACTAGACTGCGCGCCGTGGAGGAGCGGGGCACCCACTCGAACACGCTGGCGGACCTGCTGCCGCGCGCCGCGGAGATGTACGGCACCGCGCCGGCGGTCCGCTTCAAGCAGGACGGCGCCTGGGTCTCGCGCAGCTTCGAGGAGGTTCGCGACACGGTGCGCTCGCTCGCGCTCGGCCTGATCGACCTCGGCGTCGAGAAGGGCGACAAGGTCTCGATCCTCGGCAACACGCGGCCCGAGTGGACCTACTTCGACTTCGCGGCGCTTTCGATCGGTGCCGTCGTCGTGCCGATCTACCAGACCAACTCGCCCGAGGAGTGCCAGTACGTGCTGGAGAACTCCGACGCCAAGGTCGTCGTGGTCGAGGACGACGAGCAGATCGAGAAGATCCGCAAGGTCCGCGAGCGGCTGCCGCTGCTCGAGCAGGTCGTCCGCATGACCGGCTCCAGCGACGACGCGATCTCCGTCGACGACCTCATCGCCCGCGGCGCTGGCCGCGACGCCTCCGAGTGGGAGGGCCGCTGGTCGTCGGTGTCCAAGGAGGACGTCTGCACCTTCATCTACACGTCGGGGACGACCGGCCCGCCGAAGGGCTGCGTGATCTCCCACGGCAACTACCGGGCGATGCTCGACATGGTCAACGAGACGAGCGTGATCGAGCCCGAAGACGTCAGCTACCTCTACCTGCCGCTGGCGCACTCCTTCGCCCTGCTGATTCAGCTCGGCAGCTTCGACCTCGGCGCCACCCTCGCCTACTGGGAGCGCGACCCGCTCAAGATCGTCCCCAACCTGGCCGAGCTGAAGCCGACTTACTTCCCCTCGGTACCGCGCATCTTCGAGAAGATCTACACGACCGCGACCAGCGCGATGGAGAAAGAGGGCGGCCTCAAAAAAGCGATCTTCGACTGGGCGATCAAGACCGGCGGAAAGATGCGCGAGACCGAACGCGCCGGCAAGCAGCCTCGCTTCCTGCTGCGCAAGCAGTACGAGTTCGCGGACAAGAAAGTGCTCTCCAAAATCCGCGGCCTCTTCGGCGGCAAGCTGCGCCTCGCGGTCTCGGGCGCGGCGCCGATCAATCCCGACATCTTGCGCTTCTTCGACGCCGCCGGCGTGCTCGTGCTCGAGGGCTGGGGGATGACCGAGACCTCGACCGCGGCGACGATCTCCACCCCCGACGACTTCAAGATCGGCACGATCGGCAAGCCCTTCCCCGGCTGCCAGGTGAAGATCGCCGACGACGGCGAGATCCTCGTCAAGGGCCCCAACGTCTTCCAGGGCTACTACAAGAACGAGGAGGCGACCCGGGAGACGATCGTCGACGGCTGGCTGCACACCGGCGACCTCGGCGAGATCGACGCCGACGGCTTCATCAAGATCACCGGCCGCAAAAAGGACATCATCATCACCGCGGGCGGCAAGAACATCACGCCGGCCAACCTCGAGAACGAAATCAAGCAACACCCCCTGGTCTCCCAGTGCGTCGTCGTCGGCGACCGCCGCCCCTACCTGGTGGCGCTGGTCACCCTCGACCCCGAAGAAGCGGCTGCCTACGCGAAGGAGAACGGCCTGCCGGAGGACCCCGAGCAGCTCGCCTCCAACCCGCAGGTGCAGGAGTCGATCGAGGCGCACTTGGCCAAGATCAACGAGAAGTTCGCCCGCGTCGAGCAGGTCAAGAAGATCGCGATCCTGCCCCGCGACCTCTCGCAGGAAAGCGGCGAGCTGACGCCGACGCTGAAGGTCAAGCGCAACGTCGTCGCCGAGCGCCACGCGCCCGAGATCGAGAAGCTCTACGCCGGCTGACAGCCGCCGTTCGGGGGAGGGGCCGGTTGTCCCTCTGGTGAATTGATGTCGCACGCGCCTCCGGCGCTTAGCGACTGAGATTGTGCGCGGCTAGCGCCGCGCAGCCAACAGATTGCATATCGCCGCCTTCGGCGACCTTCACCCAGACGGACAACCGGCCCCTCCTACCAAGCACGCTCTCCTCGCGTTCAGCGCCGCTCCTCGGTAGCTGAGCGGCCGCAGCCGGGTCCGGTGGGCCATCCCCGGGAATGTCGCGAAGCGGCCTATGCACTCTGCTTATTGCGCGGCGTCAGCCGCGCTCCTCCATCGTCGCTAAGCGCGCCAAGCGCGCGTGCGACATCAATTCCCGGGGATGGTTCACCGGACCCGGCCTCGATTCGGTTGGCGCTAGGACGCTTCGCCGCTCTGGCGCAGCAGCGCCGAGGTGGTCTGCTCGAGGACGCGGCGCCAGGTGGAGTTGTGGCTCTCCTCCTCTTCGGCCGCCCGCTGCACGGCGCGGCGGACGCGGCGCGCGGAGATCTCGAGCCCGTGGCGCTCGGCGATCTCCTTGTAGCGGTCGTAGTCCTTGGCGAGGGTCGCGGTCACCGACTCGAAGCCGTGGCGGCCGATCTGCAGGCGCCGCGAGTAGTCCATGATCGGCGTGCCGAACATCAGCTCGTCGGTCGGCTCGGGCTCGATCAGGATGATGTCGACGCCGGGGTACTTCTCCTGCCACTGCTCGACGGCCTGGTGGAGGCGGGCGTGGGCGATCAGCCGGAAGACCTGGTTGGCGATCGCCGGCATCCCCATGTCGGCGACGCGGCGCACCCGGGTGCCGAAGACGGTCGGAATCGTCTTCTCGAAGTCGTTGACGTAGGGGACGAGCGGGTTGACGACGATTATGAACTTGGCGCCCTTCTCGACCGCGATGTCGACGTTGGTGGTCGAGCGGATGCCGCCGTCGACCAACTGGCGGCCTTTGAGGGCGACCGGCTTGTAGACGATCGGCAGCGTGGTCGAGCACTGGACGGCCTTGGAGATCGGCACGTCGTCCCAGCCCTTCTCGCCGAAGACGAGCCGCTCGCAGGTGTCGAGGTCAGTGGCCGTCAGGTAGAGCTCTTTGTCGAGGCGGCGGAAGTCGTTGAGGCGACCTGTCTCGGTCAGCGTGCGCTCGATGTAGTCGGCGATGCCGTCGCCCGAGTAGAAGCCGGTCGGCAGGTTCTCGGCGAGGCCGACGCCGATGTCCATCGCCGAGAAGTCGCCCATCCGCGCCAACCGCAACAGCAGTTCGGCCGAGCGCATCGGCAGCAGCGCCGCCTTCTGCAGGAAACCCAGGTAGTTGGGGCGCAGGACCGTGTCGAGGTCGAGGTCTTCCAGCTCCGACTCGACCCGCTCGTTGATCACCTGCATCATTTCCTCGGGCGTGACGCCGTTGGCGAGCATCGTCGCGACGAAGGAGCCGGAGCTGGTGCCGACGTAGATGTCGAAGTTGTTGACGGTGCTGTTGACGGCAAGGAGGTCGAGGGCGCGGAGGGCGCCGATCTCGTAGACGCCGCCGGTGAAGCCGCCGCCGCCGAGGACCAGGGCGGTCTTCGAGGGGCGTTTGCGCCCTTTTGCGCGTTTGCGTCGGGACTTCGCCTCGATGTCGACGACTTTGCCCATAGAACACGAGTATTCCAGGTACGGCGGGTGCCCAAACCTCGTACGAGACCGTTGGGGCCGGCGGGTCCTGTCGCCGCAGGGGACCCACCGCCCCTTCCGGTCGCTGAAGCGTCCTCAGGGGCGGTCCCCCCTACGGCGCCACCCGCCGGAGATGACGCAGCCGGGCACGCCGCTACCTTGAGCAGCTTCCGTGTTCCTGGGAGGTATGAGGAGAGCTGCCCTACTTCTGGCCGCGCTTTGCGCCCTGGCCGTAATGGTGGCCCAAGCGTCGGCCGCGAGCCCGCGATGCGAGGCGATGCGGGGGATGCTGGTGCGCGGCGGCGGGTCGGCCAGCGGGCTGGTCGTGGTCGACGAGAGTCGCGGGACGGTTTGCACGCGAGCGCCGAATCGACCACGGTCGCTGGCCTCCAACACGAAGCTGTTCACGACCGCGACCGCGCTGGTGCGGCTCGGGCCGCAGACCCGGATCCCAACCGGCCTCTACACCGACGGCTGGATCGGCCTCGACGGCGTCCTGCACGGCAGTCTCTACCTGCGCGGCGGCGGCGATCCCGCGCTCGGGACGCCCGCCTTCTACGGGCGCTTTCTCGGCGGCTTCGGCACCAACCTGCTCGCACTGAAGGGGCAGGTGGTCTCAGCGGGGATCGAGCGCGTCACCGGTCGTCTCTACGCCGACGACACGATCTTCGACCGCCTCCGCGGCGTCGCCGACTCGGGATACGGGACCAGCCCCTACATCGGCCCGCTGTCGGGCCTCGCCTTCAACTCCGGCTTCCGCGATGCCCGCGCCAGCGGCTTCGCCTCCGACCCGGCCCGCACCGCGGCGGCGGCGCTGAGGCGCTCGCTGCGCGGAGCCGGGATAGCCCTGCGCAGCGGGATCGCGCTGGCCACGACGCCGCCCGACGCGCAGTTGGTCGCCGAAGTCCGCTCGCCGACCGTCGAGCGGCTTGCCGAGGCGACCAATGTGCCGTCGAACAACTTCTATGCCGAGACCCTGGTCAAGCTGCTCGGCGCCCGCTTCGGCGGAGCCGGGACGACCGCCGCCGGGACGACGGTGGTCGAGCGCTTCGTCCGCAGCCTCGGCAGCAGCATCCAGGCCGTCGACGGGTCGGGCTTGACCCGCGGCAACGAGTCGACGCCCTGGAACGTCGTCCGTCTGCTCGCCTCGATGCACGGCAACGAGGTCGCCGACGAGTTCATCCAAGGCCTGCCCCTGGCCGGCGTCGAGGGGACCGTCGACGAGCGGATGGAGGGGACGGCAGCGGCCGGCCGCTGCCGCACCAAGACCGGCACCCTGACCGCCGTCAGCGCCCTCTCGGGCTACTGCTTCAACCGCAGCGGCCGCGTGATGATCTTCTCGATCCTGATGGCGAGCGTCCGCGACCTCGGCCTCGCCCACCGCGAACAGGACCGGATTGCGGCGCTGGTGGCGTCCTATTGATCGCGACCGTCTCCGCGCGGCCGCCGGCTCTGCCGTTCGTTGAGAAAAGCAAGCGTGCAAAAACCAGCGATCCACGCTCCCAGCCCCACCATCTGCATTGCCGCTTCGCCGGCGTCGCGAACCAGGTAGCCCCCGACGAGAAGCAGGGTTACCAGGACCAGCAGGGCCAAATGAGCATTTCTCAGCTCTTGCTTAGACAGCATAACGAAACATTATGTCTACAATCAGGATAACGAGCCCGCCAGCGCCGCC
This sequence comes from Solirubrobacterales bacterium, assembly GCA_036399875.1. Taxonomy (GTDB): domain Bacteria; phylum Actinomycetota; class Thermoleophilia; order Solirubrobacterales; family 70-9; genus VRUE01. The sequence goes on along the minus strand of DASWMG010000286.1, from coordinate 1,956 downwards.
GTAGTAGCCGAATTGCATTACGCATGATCGATCGCGCGCCTGGGCCACGTTCGGACGAGTCCCATCAAGCCGGTCGCGAAACCGCCGAGGAGCATTCCGGCACCGACCGCGGCAGCGGTGTTCTCCAAGATGTCCGTCAGCGGTCCAATCGAGGCAAGCGGCATGAACCGATGCTGGCGAAGCCGGGCGCGCACGTGGTGCGCACAACGTGACGGAAGGCGAAATCTTCAGCCGAGCAACGCGCGCAAACCGGCTTCGTCGACCACGTCGACGCCGAGTTTCTCCGCCTTGGCCAGCTTCGAGCCGGGGCTCTCGCCGGCGACGACGTAGTCGGTCTTCTTCGAGACCGAGTTGGTGACCTTGCCGCCGGCCGACTTGATCATCGCCGCCGCCTCGTCGCGCGTGAGGTCGGGCAGCGTCCCGGTCAGGACGAGCGTCTTGCCCTCCAGCGGGCCGCCGCTGGCGCGGCGTTCGGAGGGGTCCGCCTCCAGCCGCAGGCCCTTCTCGCGCAGCTTCTCGATCAGCGCCCAGGTCCGCTCATCGGCCAGCGACTCGGCAATCTGCACGGCCATGATCGGCCCGACGCCCTCGACCTCCTCGATCCGCTCCGGGTCGGCGGTGTGCAGCTCGTCGATTGAGCCGAAGTGGTCGGCGAGCGCCTCCGCGGTCACGTAGCCCACCCCCGGCAGGCCGAGCGCGTAGAGCACCCTCTTGAAGGGGCGAGAGCGCGAGGTCTCGATCGCCGCCATCAGGTTGCGGGCAGAGACCTCGCCGAAGCCCTCCAGCTCGGCCAGCCGCTCCTCGCTCAGCTCGTAGATGTCGGCGACGTCGGTGATCAAACCCTCCTGGAGGAAGCGCATCGCCTGCTTCTCGCCGAAGCCGTCGATATCCATCGCGCCCTTGCTGACGAAGTGTTTGACGTGCTGGAACGCCTGGCCGGGGCAGCCGGCGCGGTTGGGGCACATCGTGAAGACCGAGTCCTCGACCTTGACGGTCGCGGTTCCGCAGGCCGGGCATTTCTTCGGGGGCTTCACCTTGCGCGTCCCCTTGGGGCGGCGCTGGGTCAGCGGCGAGACGACCTGGGGGATCACGTCGCCGGCCCGCATCACAATGACCTCGTCGCCCTCGCGGACGTCCTTGCGCGCCAGGTCCTCCTCGTTGTGCAGGGTCGCGGTGGAGACGGTGACGCCGCCGACGTGGACCGGCTCCAGCATCGCGAACGGCACCAGGTGGCCGACGCGGCCGACGTTCCATACGACCTTGCGCAGCTTCGTAGTCGCCGTGGTCGGCGCGAACTTCCAGGCGATCGCCCAGCGCGGCTCGCGACCGACGACGCCGAGCTCGCGCCACATCGCCCGCTCGTCGACCTTGACGACGACGCCGTCGATCTCGTAGTCGAGCTCCTCGCGGCGCTCCTCCCACCAATGGCAGCGCTTCACGGTCGACTCGATCCCCTCGTGATGCCCCGTGTCCGGGTTGACCTTGAAGCCGCGCTCCGCCAGCCACTCGATCTCCTCGCTGTGCGAGGCGAGCTGGACGTTCGGGGCGGCGCCCAGCGCGTAGCACCAGATCGAGAGCGGCCGCCCCGCGGTCACCGCCGGGTCCAGCTGGCGCAGCGAACCCGCCGCCGAGTTGCGCGGGTTGGCGAAGGTGCTTTCGCCGGCCTCGGCGCGGCGCTCGTTCAGCGCTTTGAACTCGGCGATCGGCAGGTAGATCTCACCGCGCACTTCGACCAGACCGGGGGCGTCCTCGATCCGCAGCGGGATCGCGCCGATCGTGCGCAGGTTGCGGGTGACGTCCTCGCCGACCCGGCCGTCGCCGCGGGTGGCGCCGCGCACCAGCACACCGTCCTCGTAGGTGAGCGAGATCGCCAGGCCGTCGATCTTCGGCTCGGTCGTGTAGCTGAACTCCGAGGCGCTGATGTCGAGTCGCTTCAGGTGGTTGCGGATCCGGGTC
>DASWMG010000285.1:0-16251 GCA_036399875.1 Solirubrobacterales bacterium | reverse complement strand
GCGTGGTGAATGTCGGATGCGCGGCGCGATGTCGGTTTTAATCCCTCCCCATGCCCGAGGCCTATCTCGTCGAGACCGCCCGCACCCCGATGGGCGCCTACCGCGGCGCCCTCTCCGGCGTGCGCCCCGACGACCTCGCGGCCCACGTGATCCGGGCGACGGTCGAGCGCTCCGGCGTCGATCCCGAGCGACTGACCGACGTCTACTTCGGCGCCGCCAACCAGTCCGGCGAGGACAACCGCGACGTGGCGCGGATGGCGGCGCTGCTCGCCGGGCTGCCGCAAAGCATTCCCGGCGCGACCGTCAACCGCCTCTGCGCCTCCGGCCTCGAGGCGGTCAACTGCGCGGCGCGCGCCGTCAAGCTCGGCGAAGGCGACTTCTACCTGGCCGGCGGGGTCGAGTCGATGAGCCGCGCCCCCTGGGTGGTCGAGAAGCCGGAGAGCGCGCTCCCCCGCGGTCCGCAGACGATGCACGACACGACGCTCGGCTGGCGGATGATCAACCCGCGCATGGCCGAGCTCGGCGTCTCGACCGAGTCGATGGGCGAGACCGCCGAGAACGTCGCCGAGCGCTTCGGCGTCGACCGCGAGGCGCAGGACGCCTACGCACTGCGCAGCCACCAGCGGGCCGTCGCCGCGACGGAGGCCGGCCACTTCGCCGAGGAGATCGTGCCGGTCGAGGTGCGGGACCGCCGCGAGACGGTGACCGTCGAGACCGACGAGGGGCCGCGCCCCGACACGTCGCTCGAGAAGCTCGCCTCGCTGCGCCCGATCTTCCGCGACGGCGGCAGCGTCACCGCCGGCAACGCCTCGCCGCTCAACGACGGCGCCGCCTGCACGCTGATCGCCTCCGAGGCTGGGGTTGAAGCGCTCGGCGCCGAGCCGCTCGCCCGCGTCGTCGCCACCGGCGTCGCCGGCGTCGACCCCGCCCACATGGGCATCGGTCCCGTCGAGGCAATCCCCCGCGCCCTCGACGCGGCGGGCCTCACCCTCGACCAAATGGACCTGATCGAGCTGAACGAGGCCTTCGCCGCCCAGGTGCTCGCCTGCGCCGTCGAGCTCGGCATCGACCAGGAGCGCCTCAACGTCAACGGCGGCGCGATCGCCCTCGGCCACCCGCTCGGCTGCTCGGGCGCCCGCCTCGCCGGCACCCTTGCCCGCGAGCTGCGCCGCCGCGGCGGCCGCTACGGCATCGCCACCCTCTGCGTAGGCGTCGGCCAGGGCCTGGCGACCGTCTTCGAAGCGGTCTGAGCGCGCCCTCGCCGAGCTTCTGGCGTCTTTTGATGCCCATAGGCATCACAAAGCACCCGAAGTTCGGTCGCGCTCGGTAGCCTCGCGCTTCGATGGCCGCCTCCCCGATCACCGAACTCGCCAGCGTCGACGGCAGGATCGCGCCGACGGCCGAGGCGACCGTGCCGCTGCGCGACGACGGGCTCTACCGCGGCGACGGCGCCTTCGAGGTGATCCGGCTCTACGAGGGTCGTCCCTTCGCGCTCGGCGACCACCTCGACCGCCTCGAGCGCTCCGCAGCCGCGATCCAGCTCGACTTCGACCGCGCCGCGCTGGAGCGCGAGATCGGCGCCCTGCTCGAGGAGGCCGGCGCGGCCGAAGGGCAGCTGCGCCTGATCGTCACCCGCGGCGGCCGTCGCATCGCCGCCACCGAGCAGCTACCGCCCCACGGCGAGACGCTGCGACTCGCCACCGTCACCTACTCGCCGAGCGTCATCCTCAACGGCGTCAAGTCGCTGTCCTACGCCGCCAACATGCAGGCGACCCGGCTGGCCGCGGCGCAGGGCGCCGACGAGGCGGTACTCGTCCAGCCCGACGGCACCGTGCTGGAGCCGCCGACCTCGGCGATCTTCTGGGTCTCGCCGCAGGGCTCCCTGCGCACCCCCGCCCTCGACGTCGGCGTGCTCGAGTCGATCACCCGCGACCGTCTCGTCAAGGCGCTCGACGTCGAAGAGGGCGCCTGGCCGGTCGCCGACCTGCGCGCCGCGCAGGAGGCCTTCCTCGCCTCGACCACGCGCGAGGTGCAGCCGGTCGCCGCGATCGACGGCAACAAACTGGGCGAGACCCCGGGGCCGCGCACGCGCGAAGCGCAGGAGGCCTTCGCGGCGACCCTCGGCCGTGAGCTTCGAGCCACCGACTGACGACGACAAGGAGCAAGAGAGCGAGATGGACTTCCAGCTGAGCGACGAGCAGCGACTGATCTCCGAAGCGGCGCGCGAATTCGCCGACAAGGAGATCGTGCCGCGCGTGCGCGACAACGACCGCGCCGGCCGCTTCGACCGCGAGCTCGCAACCAAGCTGGGCGAGGTCGGCTACCTCGGCGCTCCCGTCTCCGAGCAGTACGGCGGCCGCGGCCTCGACTACCTCGGCTACGGGCTGATCGTCGAACAGGTCGGCCGTGCCGACTCCTCCGCGCGCACCGTCGTCTCCGTGCAGACCTCGCTGGTCGCCGGCTCGATCGAGCGCTGGGGCACCGAGGAGCAGAAGCAGCAGTGGCTGCCGCGGCTCTGCTCGGGCGAGGCCCTCGGCTGCTTTGGGCTGACCGAGCCCGACACCGGCTCCGACGCCGCCAACCTCCGAACCCGCGCCACCAAGACCGACTCGGGCTGGTCGATCAGCGGCCAGAAGATGTGGATCTCGCTCGGCAACGTCTCCGAGGTGGCGCTGATCTTCGCCCAGACCGATCCCGCCAAGAAGCACAAGGGCCTCGCCTGCTTCCTCGTCCCGACCGCGAGCGACGGCTTCACGACGCAGGAGATCCACGGCAAGCTCGGGCTGCGCTCCTCCGACACCGCCGAGCTCTCGCTCGACCAGGTCGAGGTGCCCGACGACGCCATGCTCGGCCAGATCGGCGACGGCTTCAAGGTCGCGATGAGCGCACTCGACAACGGCCGCTACAGCGTCGCCGCCGGCTGCGTCGGCATCTGCGAAGGCTGCGTGGAAGCCTCGGTCGCCTACTCGAAGGAGCGCAAGCAGTTCGGGGTGCCGCTCGCCCGCTTCCAGCTCGTCCAGGAGATGATCGCCGACATGATCCTCAAGCGCGACGCCTCGCGGATGCTGGTCTACCGCGCCGGCGCACTCAAGGACGAAGGCAAACCGAACACGATGGAGACCTCGGTGGCGAAGCTCTACGCAACGGAGTCGGCGGTCGAGTGCGCGAATCTGGCGATCCAGGTCCACGGCGGCGCCGGGTACGTCGACGACTACCCGGTCGAGCGCTACCTGCGCGACGCCCGCGTCACCACCCTCTACGAGGGCACCTCACAGATCCAGAAGCTGATCATCGGCCGCCAGGCGACGGGGATCAACGCGATGCTCCCCCTGGAGGCCGAATGAGCGAGGAGACGGAGTAAGCCGATGGCCCCGCCCGTCGAGACCTCGCTCGACGAGAACGGCGTCGCCCTGCTGCGCATCGACCGGCCCGAGGCGCGCAACGCCCTCTCGCCGGAGGTGATGGAGTTGCTCGCCTCCGAGCTGGAGCGGCTCGACCCCGACCCGGGAGTCCGCTGCATCGTCATCGCCGGCTCCGAGAAGGTCTTCGCCGCCGGCGCCGACATCAAGGCGATGAGCGAGCGCAGCTTCGAGGAGGCGCTGCGCCACCCCGCCGCCGCCTTCTGGCGCCGCGTCGCCGCGGTCAAGACGCCGCTGGTCGCCGCCGTCTCCGGCTACGCGCTGGGCGGCGGCTGCGAGCTGGCGCTGGCCTGCGACATGATCGTCGCCTCCGACACCGCCCAGTTCGGGCAGCCCGAGATCACGCTGGGGATCATCCCCGGAGGTGGCGGCTCCCAGCGGCTCGCGCGGGTGCTCGGCAAGCAACGGGCGATGGAGTACGTGCTGACCGGCCGCCGCTTCGACGCCGACATGGCCCACGAGATGGGCCTCGTCAACAAGGTCGTCAAGAAGGGCCGCTGGCTGGAGGAGGCGCTTGAGCTTGCCCGCACTGTGGCCGAGCGGCCGCCGATCGCGGCGCGGCTCGCCAAGCAGGCGGTGCTCACCGCCGACGAGAGCGGCCTCTCCGCCGGCCTCGAGGGAGAGCGCCGACTCTACGAGCTTTCGATGGCGACCGAGGACCGAGTCGAGGGCATGCGCGCCTTCGTCGAGAAGCGCGAGCCGCGCTTCGAGGGCCGGTGAAGGCCAAGCCGTGAGGATCGAGCGGATCGGCGTCGTCGGCGCCGGCACGATGGGGACCGGCATCGCCCTGCTCTCGTGCCTCGGCCGCTACGCGACCTGCATCCACGACCCTGACGAGTCAGCCCTGGGAGCCGCGCAGTCGACGATCGGCGAGGCGCTCGCCGAGGGAGCGGAGAAGCGCTGGTCGGAGGAGGACGCCGAAGCAGCGAGCGGGCGCCTGCGCCAGGCCGAGACGCTCGCCGACCTCGCCGGCAGCGACCTGGTGATCGAGGCTGCGCCGGAGGGCCTCGACCTCAAGCGCCGGCTGTTCGCTGACCTGGCCTCGATCTGCGGGCCGGAGACGGTCCTCGCAACCAACACCTCCTCGCTGCGCGTCGCCGACATCGCGGCCGGCGCCGCTCACCCCGAGGCGATCGTCGGGATGCACTTCTTCAACCCGCCGGTGCTGATGAAGCTGGTCGAGGTCGTCGCCACCGAGTCCTCATCGCCGATAGCGCTCGACGCGGTCACCGAAGTCGCCAAGGAGATGGGACGGACGCCAATCCGCGCCAAGGACTCGCCCGGCTTCGTCGCCAACCGGCTCGCGCGGCCCTTTTCGCTGGAGTCGCTGCGGATGCTCGCCGACGGCGTCGCCGACGCGCCCACCATCGACCGCGTGGTGCGGATCGGCGGCGGCTTCCGCATGGGCCCGTTCGAGCTGCTCGACCTGATCGGCCTCGACGTCAACCTGACGATCGCCCGCTCCTTCTACGAGCAGGGCGGGCGGCCCGAGCGCTGGCGACCGAGCCCGATCCAGGAGCAGATGGTCGCCGAGGGCCGGCTCGGCCGCAAGAGCGGCCGCGGCTTCTACCAGTACGGCGCGGGTCGCCACCGCGAGCGCGATCCCGACCTGGGGATCGAAGGGCCGACGCTCGATCCCGGCGAACTGGCCCGCATCGATCCGGCCGGACCGGAGATCATGCCCCGCCTCGTCGCCCAGATCGCCAACGAGGCGGCCTACGCGCTCGCCGACGAGGTGGCGTCGGCGGCCGACATGAACACGGCGATGCGGCTCGGCTTCAACTGGCCCCTGGGGCCGCTCGAGTTCACCGGGCTGATCGGCGCCGACCGCGCCGCGACGCTGCTGGAAGGGCTGCGCGAGCGCCTCGGCGACGCCTACGCGCCGGCGCCGAACCTGGCTCATAGCTAGCTATTTGTCCAGACAGACAATAAATTACACTTACGTTTCCCACGTGTTACACCTCGCCCTCTACGGTGGAGGCATGCAGGCGATGAGGCAGAGCTGGACCGACGACAGACTCGATCACCTGTCGGAGCGAGTGGACGAACGCTTCGACCATGTCGAGCGACGGTTCGAACAGGTCGACCAGCGCTTCGAGCAGGTCGACCACCGGTTTGACCGCGTCGAAGACGGGCTGAAGGAACTGCGGATGGATCTGAAGTCCACGAAGAACTCGCTGGACGCTGACCTCGAGGCCACCAGGACCTCGCTGGAGGGAAAGATCGACGCAACGCACGCGACCGTCCACCGCGAGCTTCACTCCCTGCAACGGACGATGATTCAAGTGGGAGGTGGGCTGATCGCGGCCAACCTCACGCTGACCGCCGCACTCATCGGCCTCTTCGCCACCCATCTGTAGAGTCGGCGCGATGAGCGCGGAGGCCTCGGGAGAGCCGATCACCCAGGAGGGCATCGAAGCCCTGCGGGCCGAGATCGAGGAACTGGAAGGGCCGCGCCGGATCGAGATGGCCGCCCGGATCAAGACGGCGCGCGAGGAAGGCGACCTCAAGGAGAACGCCGAGTATCACGTGGCCAAAGAGGACCAGGCGCACCTGGAGACGCGGATCAAGCGCCTGCGTCAGCGTCTCGACAACGCGGTGGTGGTCGAGACCGACGGCGCCAGCGACCGTTTCGCCTTCGGACGCACCGCCGAGGTGCTCGACGAAAGCAGCGGCGACGTCAAGACCTGGACCCTGGTCGGCTCGACCGAGGCCAATCTCACCGAGGGCCGCCTCTCGGCCGAGTCGCCGATCGGCAGGGCGCTCATCGACGCGCCGCTCGGCGAGGCGGTGAAGGTCGAGACGCCGAAAGGCGCCCGCACCTTCAAAGTCCAGAAGCTGCTCGGCTAGCTGCCCGGCGTCGGCGCGATCTCGGTCGGCTCGCCGCCGCGCATCCAGTGAGCCTCGGGCGAGGGCGGCGTGTCGCGCAGGTACCACTCGGCGTCGAGGGCTCCCATGCAGCCGGTCCCGGCCGCGGTGACCGCCTGGCGGTAGGTCCGATCGACGACGTCGCCGACCGCGAAGACGCCGCCAAGGTTGGTTCGGGTCGAGCCGGGCTGGGTGACGATGTAGCCCTCCTCGTCGGTGTCGATCTGGCCGACGACGATCTCCGATTTCGGGATGTGGCCGATCGCGATGAAGGCGCCCTCGGTTACGAAGTCCTCGGTCTCGCCCGTCTCGGCGTTGCGCAGTCGGACGTGGTCGAGCTTGCCGTCCGCGCCGGCGACGAACTCCTCGGGGACGAACGGCGTCTTGAACTCGATGTTGGCCTGCTCGGCGGCGCGCTCGTGCATGATCTTCGAGGCGCGGAACTCGTCGCGCCGGTTGACGATCGTCAGCTCGCGGGCGAACTTGGAGACGAAGATCGCGTCCTCCATCGCCGAGTCGCCGCCGCCGATCACGATCACCTTGCGGTCCTTGAAGAAGGCCCCGTCGCAGACGCCGCAGGTCGAGACGCCGACGCCGCTCAGCTCCATCTCGCCGGGCACGCCGAGCCGCCGCGGCTCCGCCCCCATCGCCAGGATCACGGTGCGCGCCAGGTGCTCCTCGTCGCCGAGGTAGACCTTCTGCACGCCGCCGTCGCTCAGCTCGACCCGGTCGACGTCGTCAGTGACGAAGCGGGTCCCGAAGCGCTCGGCCTGCGCCCGGAACTGGGTCATCATCTCCGGGCCCATGATCCCCTCGGGGTAGCCGGGGTAGTTCTCAACCTCGGTCGTGTTCTGCAGTTGGCCGCCCCACTGGAAGCCCTCGAAGACGAGCGGCTCGAGGTTGGCGCGGGCCGTGTAGAGGGCGGCGGTGTAGCCGGCCGGCCCGCCGCCGACGACGATCACGTTCTCGATCTTCTTCTCGTCCGTCATCTTTGCGCTCGCAGTCTAATACTTTACTTTCTGAAGTATAGGCGCTGGCTCGGAGCGGCGCTCGATCGGCCGCCCTGTCCGTTCCCATTCGTGGACGCGGCCCCGCAGTTGGAAGAAGGCGACGATTCCCACTGGCAGCGGCAGCCAGAAGGCGACGGTGCGGTAGACCAGGATCGCGGGGAAGACGGTCTCCTCGGGCAGGCCGAAGAGGACGAAGGCGCCGATCATCCCCGCGTCCACCGCCCCGACGCCCCCAGGCGCCAGCGGGAAGAGATTGCCCACCATGCCGAGGAAGAACCCCTGGATCACGACGGCGATCGGGACGTGGATGCCGAAGGCTTTGAAGGAAGCCCAGAGGATGCCGATGTTCGCCGCCCAGTAGCCGGCGGCACCGAACAGCGCCAGCCCGCCTCGAGACGGGCTGCGGAGCAGCGCGAGCGCGAACCTGAAGCCTTCGCCCATCGTCGCCGGCACCTTGGCGAGGTTGGCCGCGATCTCGTGCATGCGCTCGTGATTGGAGAATCGCGTCACCCGCTCGCCGAGGTCGGCAGGGACGAGCATGATCAGCAGCCCGATCGCCAGCGCCAGGCCGGCGACCGCGGCCGGGATGACCGTGAGCTCGACCGCGTCCTCACCGGGCAGGACCCCCGTGCGCAGCAGGATTCCGAAGACGATCACCGCCAGGGGATAGAAGACGTACTGGAGGCCGAGGAAGGCGACCATTCGCCGGGCGACGTCGCGCCGCTGCATCCCCGCCCTCCGCAGCGCCCAGTAGGTGAGCGCGATGCCGCCCGCCCCGCCGGCCGAGAAGAACCGCGTCGCCGCCACCCCTGCCAGGTTGATCTCGTAGGTCTCCCGCCAGGTCAACCGCAGCACGTTGCCGCCGACAACCGCTTTAAAGAGGGCGATGTAGGTGCCGGTCGCGGCCACGGTGAAGGCAATCGCGACGCCGATCCAGACCGGGTCGGCTTCGCTCAGCTTGCTCAGCGCGTCGCCGAGGCCGAACAGCTTCGGGAAGAGGAAATAGATCCCGATCAGCAGGATCAGGACCAGCAGCGAGGTCTGCGCGACGCGGCGTCGCGTCAGCAGTGGCAGTTCGGCGGTGCCGGTGCCGTTCGCCGGGTCCGCGTGGGACACGACAGGGACGCTACCCGTTGGCCAGGCGCTCCAGTTGGCGCAGGCCGCGGTTCGTCGCTTCGACGAACGGCTCGGCGAGCGGCTCGCCACGCCGCACCGCGGCGACCAGCGCGGCGCCCGCGGCGAGGTCGGTGACGTAGTGCTCGCCGAGGTAGACGAGCGCGAAGCCGAGCGTCAGCGCGTAGCTCCAGCCGGCGGCGCCCGGCCCCCGGCCGGCTTCGCTTAGCGAGATCGCCGCCATCGTCGAGGTCGCGAAGTGCAGCGACGGCATCGCCGCCCAGGGGTTCCCGCCGAGCGCCCCGTAGAGGGTCGGCCAGGCCCGGCCCCAGGTGCCTTCCCCCACCTCAACCATGATTCGCTCCACCTTCTCCTCGGTCAGGCCCTGCTCGGAGGCCCACCACGGGGGCGCGGTCGGCACGGCGAAGTAGACGAAGCAGCCGATGTCGAAGACGGCGGCCATCTGGCGCGCCGCGCGCGGGAAGCGCTCCGGGTGGCGCCAGAGGATGTAGGCGAGCGCCGCGTAGGGCTCGAGGAACCAGAGCCAGTGGACCCAGGTGAGGAAGCGGTCGAGCGGGCGCACCGCGGGCAGACGGCAGAGCGCCCGCTGCAGTCGCGCGTTGGGGAGGCTGCCGAGGCCGAGCGCCCGGTCGACGACGATCGGGTAGCGGGCGCGAAGGCGGCGGCGCAGCGCCTCTGGGTCGTCGTAGGGCAGCTCGTGGGCCATCGTGAAGGCCCACATCTGCAGCGCGAAGAGGGCCACGTCGCGACGATGCGAGCGCGGCCTCAGCACCGCCAGCGCCAGCGGCCCCGCCGCGCAGGCGGCCACCGTCACGGCGGGCTTGACGCGCAGGCGGCGGCGTAGGAGCGGCACGGCGATCGCGGCGCCGATGGCACCGGTTGCCCCGGCGCGGACCGCCATGCGGAGCGCCGGACCTGGACGGGATCGCCTCCGCATAGGGTCGGCGAGTATAGGAGGCACGGAGTCCATCCCCTGCGTGATTAGAATGGCCGCGCTTTGACCCCGAACTCTTCAGGTGCCGACCAGATCGACACCCTGCTCTGGATTGGCCTCGTCGTCGGGACGATCGTCGTGGTCGCGATCGTCGGCGCGCTGCTCTACGCGCTGCGGCGCTTCCGCGCCGAGCGCGGCGCCGAGCCGCGCCAGCTGACCGGCGACCGCCGGGCGCAGCTGCGGGTCGGCGGCGCGCTCGCCGCCTTCGCGGTCGTGCTGATGGTGGTCGGGATCGTCTTCACCGAGAAGGCGCGCGAGGCGCCCGCCAGCGGCCCCGCCGGGCTTCACAACGACGGCGAGACCCTCCAGATCACGGCGACCGGCCAGCAGTGGCTGTGGCGCTACGAGTATCCGAACGAAGCCTTCTCCTATTACAAGCTCGTCGTCCCGGTCGACACCGCGGTCGAGCTGAACCTGGTCTCGACCGACGTCGTCCACAGCTGGGACGTCCCCTCGCTGGCCGGCAAGGCCGACGCGGTGCCGGGCAAGACGAACCAGGTCGCCTTCAGCGCCGACGAGGAGGGCATCTACTTCGGCCAGTCGGCGACCCTCTCGGGACAGGCCTACGCCGCGATGCGGACCGAGGTCGAGGTGGTCTCGCCCGAGGACTACGAAGCCTTCATCGAGCAGCGCAAGAGCGACATCGAGGCGGCCCAGGACCGGGTCGTCGGCCTGATCGAAAGCGGAGAGACCCCATGAGCGCACCGAGCAGACGGCCCGAGCTCGCCTTCGACGGCTGGGCGCCGCGCCGGCCCCGCTGGGTCGAGATCGCGACCAGCGCCGACCACAAGGACCTTGGCCGCGCCCTGATCGTCTCCTCGCTCGGCTTCCTCTTCGTCGCCCTAATCGAGCTGCTGATGATGCGGCTGCAGTTGGCGATCCCCGAGAACACCTTCCTCAGCCCGGTCGGCTTCAACCGGATGCTCTCCCTCTACGGCGCGACGAGCATCTTCCTCTTCGCGCTGCCGCTCGCGCTCGGCCTCTTCTACTACGTGACCCCGCTACAGATCGGCGCCCGCGGCACCGCCCTGCCGCGCCTAGGACAACTTGGCTTTTGGCTCTACGTGGCGGGCGCAACGGTGCTCTTTGCCGGCCTGCTCTTCACCCCGTCGGAGGCCGGCGCCAACCCGCTGGCGCCGCTCTCGGAGCTCACCTTCTTGCCCAACAACGGGGTCGACGCCTGGGCCGCCGCGACCGGCCTGGCGACGCTCGGCTTCGTCCTGCTGGCGATCGACCTGGTGGCCACGCTGCGGGTGCTGCGCGCCCCCGGCATGGCCTGGCGCCGACTGCCGGTCTTCTCCTGGGCGGCGGCGATCTCGTCCTGGCTGCTGCTCTTCATCGGTCCGGTGATGCTGGCGGCGCTGACGATGCTGCTGATCGACCGCAACTTCGAAGGGATCTTCTTCGTCGGCGGGGCCGGCGGCGCGCCGCTGCTCTGGCAGCACCTGAGCTGGATCTTCTTCACCGGCGCCTACATGCTGGTGCTGATCTTCGCCCTCGGGGCGATCGCCGAAATCGTCTCGTCGATGTCGCGCAAGCCGCTCTTCAACCGTGGCGCCGTGATCGGCTCGCTGATCGCGATCGCCGTGCTCGGCACGCTGGCCTGGATGCAGAACATGCTGACGGCGCCGATCGGGGTCGGCTGGATGTACTTCGCGATGATCGTGTCGCTGGCCCTGATCGTCCCCTTCGGCCTCGTCTTCTTCAACCTGATCGCGACGCTGGTCGGCGGCACCCTGCGGATGCGGGCGCCGCTGCTCTTCGCCGCTGGCGCGATCGCGATGATCGCGATCGGCCTCGCCTCCGAGCTCTCCCACTCGCTGGTCGCGCTCGCCTGGCGGCTCCAGGACACGACCGACGCGACCGCGGCCACCCACTTCTCGCTGGTCGGAGGAGCCGTCTTCGGCGGCTTTGCGGCCCTGCACTGGTGGTTCCCCAAGATGACGGGACGGACGATGGGCGAGACGCTGGCGCGCTTCTCCTTCTGGACGATGGTGCTCGGCATGCTGCTCACCTTCGTTCCGCTCTTCCTGGCGGGCGGCTTCGAGGGCCAGCCGGCCGACGCCTACAAGTTCTTCGACGGCACCGGGGTCAGCGGCTACAACCTGCTCTCCTCGATCGGCGCCTTCGTGCTGGCGATCGGCATCGTGATGACGCTGGCCAACGCGCTGCTCAGCCGCGAGGGCGGCGCCCCCGCCGGCCACGACCCCTGGAGCGGAGACTCGCTCGAGTGGTTCGCGCTCTCGCCACCGCAGCCGCACAACTTCGACGTCCTGCCCGACGTCCGCGGCCCCCGGCCGCTGCGCGACATCCGCACCGCGATCGGCCGGCGCGCCGCACGGCAGCCCGAGCCGGCTCGCGAGTCGCAGCCGGTAGCCTAGAAACGTGAGCGCAGGCGCCCAGACGGCCGCCATTCCGCGGCGCCCGACGGTGTCGCTGCTGCGCGACCTCGCGACCCTGACCAAGCCCAAGGTCCAGTCGCTGCTCCTCTTCACGACCGCGACGACGATGTACGTGGCGGGCGATCCCTCGCCGGGCCTGGTCCTCCTCACCTGCCTCGGCGGCGCCCTCTCGGCCGGCGGTGCCGGCGCCGTCAATCACGCCATCGACCGCGACATCGACCGCACGATGGCCCGCACCGCGGACCGCCCGGTCGCCAGCGGTCGCATCTCCCCTGCCGCCGCGATCGCCTTCGGCTCGGCCCTCGCGCTCGGCTCCTTCCTGCTGCTGGCGCTGACCGTGAATCCCCTAGCCGCCTGCCTCTCGCTCTCGGGCTTCTTCGGCTACGTCTTCGTCTACACGCTCTGGCTGAAGCGCACCACGCCGCAGAACATCGTGATCGGCGGCGCCGCCGGCGCGGTGCCGCCGCTGGTCGCCTGGGCCGCCGTGACGGGCGGCCTCAGCGGCACCGCGTTTTACCTCTTCGCGATCGTCTTCTTCTGGACGCCGCCCCACTTCTGGGCGCTCTCGCTGCTGATGAAGGGCGAGTACGCGCGGGCCGGCGTGCCGATGCTGCCGGTCGTCCGCGGCGAGGCCGAGACGCGGCGCCAGATCCTCCTCTACACGGTGCTCCTCTACGCGGTGACGCAGCTGCCCTTTTGCGCCGGAGCCTTCGGACTCGAGTATCTGATCGTGTCGATGACGCTCGGCGCCGCCTTCATCTACTGCGCGGTGCGGCTGCTGCGCAGCGCCGACCGCCGCTGGGCCCTGCGCACCTACCTCTTCTCGCTCGCCTACCTGGCGCTGCTCTTCCTGGCGATGCCGCTCGACCGGCTCGTCTGAGCGTCGCGGGAACCGACCTCCCTGATAGAAATCCCGCCGTGGACCGCGAGACCTCGAAACGACAGATCTCGGCCGGATTGGTGGCCGGCGGCTTCGCAGCCGCTGTCTTCGCCCTCTGCTTCGTCGCCGCAACCCTCTACATCGCATCGTGAGCGCGGAGCGACAGGTTTCCGAGCCGGGCGAGTTCGTCCAGTCGGCGCGGCCCTCCTGGGCGCCGGCCTTCTTCGCCCTCGGCGCCGCCCTCGCCCTTTGCGGCCTCTTCGCGGAGGGTTTCATGTTCCGCAGCTGGGTCTACTCGATCGTCGGCGCCGTCATCGCCCTCGCCGCCCTGCGCAGCATCGTCAGCGGCGCCCGCCGCGACTACTACGGGCGCCCTCGCAAGCAGCACGTGCGGGGGGCGGTACTGCCGGTCGAAACCCTGTCGCCGCCGAAGTCCTGAGCGTCCAAACGACGCTCAGCCGGGCGTCATCCCCGAAGTAGCCCCCTCCGAGGTCCAGACGCGGACGATGTCGCGGATCGAGAGGATCCCGGCCACGTCGCCCTCCTCGAAGACGACGAGGTGTCGAATGCCCCGCTTCGACATCTCAGAGGCGGCGCGCTCCAGGCTCCAGTCGGGCTCCGCCGCTACGACGCCTTCGCTCATGTGGTCGCAGACCCGCTCGCGGTCGGGGTCCTCGCCCTTTCCGAGCGAGGTGAGGATGTCGCGCTCGGTGACGATCGACGGGACCGGGGTCTCGTCGTCAACGACCAGCGCCGCGCCGATCCCGTTCTCGGTCATCCGTTCGGCGGCCTCGCGAAGGGTGTGCGCCGGCCCGACCGTCAACACCACCTCCGACATCCCGTCCCTCACCTGCATCCAACGCCTCCGTTCCCGGCCGTTTCCACTAGTGCGAATCGCCTCAAGCCTACCCGACTTCAAGCGTGCCAGACGCATGCTGACCGACAGCCCTGACGTATAGACTCCGGCCCGCCTCGTACGCACGAACCATGCCGACCCCGCCCAAGCCGACCCGCCTCCTCCTCCTGCTCGCCGCCCTCGCGGCCGTCGCCCTGCCCGCTTCGGGTTGCGGCACCAGCAGCGCCGATCCCGAGCGCGGCCGCGAACTGTTCCGGCAGAAATGCAGCGGCTGCCACGGCCTCGCCCAGGCGGGTGCGACGGCGACGGTCGGCCCCAACCTCGACCACGCCTTCGCCGCGGCCCGCGCCGCCGGCCAGGGCGAGACGACTATCGAAGGCATCGTCAAGGCCCAGGTCGAGTATCCGCGCCCCACCAACGACAACCCGGCCGTCTCGATGCCGCCCGACCTCGTCCAGGGCCAGGACCTCGACGACGTCGCCGCCTACGTCGCCGAATACGCGGGCGTGCCGGGCGCCGCGCCGCCGAAGGTGCCGGGCGGGCCGGGCGCCCAGGTGTTCGCGAACAACAGCTGCGGCGGTTGCCACACCCTTGCGGCGGCCAACGCCGGTGGCGTCACCGGTCCCAACCTCGAAGAATCCCTGATTGGCCAGAGCCTCGCATCGATCGAAAAATCGATCGTCGAGCCAAACGCGAAGATCGCTCCCGGGTACCCGCCCAACGTGATGCCCGGCGAATACGAGACGCAGCTCAGCCCCAAAGAACTGAAGGATCTCGTCGCCTACCTGGCCGAAAACGCCAAAGGCGGCGGGGGCGGCTCTAAATAGCGCTCCGGGACCTCGGATGCCGGAACCGGGCCGCTGGCATCATCTAGGCGGCCGATGCCAGAACCTCGCTGCTCCTGATGCGTGAGCGCCTGCAGATCGCGCCCCGGCTCTACGCCACCGTCGCGGCCGTCGCCCTCGCCGCGCTCGCCCTGATCGTCCTCACCGGCGCCGCGGTGCGCCTCACCGGCTCGGGGCTCGGCTGCCCGGACTGGCCGAAATGCTACGGCCAGACCGTGCCGCCGCTCGAGACCCACGCGGTGATCGAGTACGGCAACCGGCTGCTGACCGGCTTCGTCGGACTGGCCGTGATCGCCGCCAGTGCCCTGGCCTGGTTCCGCCGCCCCTTCAGGGGGCACCTGGCGCTGTTCGGCGCGATGCTGCCGCTCGGCGTTCTCTGCCAGGCGATTCTGGGCGCCCTCGTCGTCAAGTACCACCTGGCCCCGGGGCTCGTCATGGGCCACTTCATCCTCTCGATGCTGCTGCTCGACGCCGCCTTCGCCCTCGCCTGGTGCGCGCGCTACGAACCGGGCGAGCGACGAGCGTCCATTGACCGGCTCGGCGTTTGGGCTGTCCGGGCGCTGATCCCGGTCGGGCAGCTGACGATCCTCGCCGGCACGATCGCCACCGGCTCCGGCCCCCACGCCGGCGCCCACGAAGGGGAGCTGGTCCACCGCTTCGACTTCCAGGGCGTCGAGACGCTGGAGTGGGTGGTTCAGC
This sequence comes from Solirubrobacterales bacterium, assembly GCA_036399875.1. Classification (GTDB taxonomy): domain Bacteria; phylum Actinomycetota; class Thermoleophilia; order Solirubrobacterales; family 70-9; genus VRUE01. The sequence continues at coordinate 1,144 of DASWMG010000285.1, read as the reverse complement.
GCCACTCGGCGATCGCGGCGATCTTCGGGCTGGCCGCGATCGGCGTCTGGCTGCTCCTGCGCCGCCCCGGCGGCGACCGCCGCGCCGCCAGGCCCCTCGCCGTCGTGATCGGCCTCCTTGGCTTGCAGGGCGCCATCGGCGCCATCCAGTGGTCGCTGGAGCTGCCGTCCGAGTTGGTCTGGTTCCACATCGCCCTGGCGACCCTCACCTGGCTGGCGATGCTCTGGACCGTGGCAACGGCGGGACGGCTGGCGCCTCGCCACGTGACCGAGGCAAGCGAGACGCGACCCCCGTCCGAGCGCCGCGATCCCGCCCTGGCTTAGAGCTGGGTGACGATCAACCCGACCTGCGCGGCGATCAGACCGACCAAGGCGGCGATGATCACCGCCGCGAACTGAATCATCGTGCGCTGCATGGCGCTGATCTCGCTGCGCAGCTCGCGGAAGCCCTCGTCCATGCGGCGACCTATGTCGTCGACTTTCTTACTGAGGTCGTCGAGCCGCTCGTCCGTCCAGGCTTTTCTCACGGTCTCCATGATGCCAGGACCATAAGACAAAAGATTTCACAAATGGCGCGCTGATCGTGCCAATTCTTCAAATCTTCAGTGCCGACGCAAGGCTCTGTAGCCGTATGCGCCCGCGGCGCACACTAGGACGAGCATCCACAGCGCCCCGACCAGCGGCCGCGTCAACTGCGTCAAGGCGATGATCGATAGGGCGGCGACCGTGACGATCACCACCCAGCGGAAGACCGCTTGCTCGGAGAGCTTCAGCGGCTTCTAGAGGATGTAGACGCTGACGTAGACGATGATCCACATCACGTCTACGAAGTGCCAGTAGATGCCGGGCACCTCGACGCCGAGGTGGTCCTTCGCCGCCGGTCCGAAGTGGCCGCGGAAGGCGCGGATCGTCGCGAAGGTGAGCAGGCCGAGGCCGACGAAGACGTGGGCGCCGTGCAGGCCGGTGAGGCTGTAGAAGATCGAGCCGAAGCCGAAGTCGCGGGCGCTGAAGCCGATGTTGACGTACTCGTTGAGCTGGATGAAGAGGAAGGTGGCGCCGAGCAGCCAGGTGAGGACCAAGCCCAGTTTGAGGCCGGCGTGGTTGCCCTTGCGGATCGACTCCAGGGCGTAGTGGACGGTGAAACT
>DASWMG010000284.1:0-3123 GCA_036399875.1 Solirubrobacterales bacterium | reverse complement strand
CGCGCCGCGGGCGGCGAGCCGCTCGACCAGCTCGACCAGGTCCCGCTTGCGCGCCCTGTCCATGCCCCGGGTCGGCTCGTCCAGGGCGACGAGCCCGGGCAACTCGCCTCCCTCCATCCGCCCCGCCAGCGCGATCGCCAGCGCCAGCCGCTGCCGCTCGCCGCCGGAGAGGTCTCGCGGGTCGCGGTCGACCGCGTGCTCCAGGCCGACCACCCGCAGCGCGGCCGCGCCGACGTCACCGGGAAGCTCATCCCCCACCCGCTCCCTGACCAAGTAGTCGCTCGGGTTCTGCGTCAGCAGCCCGATCCCGCCGGGGACTTCCAGCTTCCCCCGTACCGGCTCCACGAGCCCCGCAACGCTCCGCAACAACGTGCTCTTCCCAGCGCCGTTCCGTCCCATCAGCGCGACTCGTTCTCCCTGCTTCACGGCTAGGTCTAACCCCTTCAGCACATCCCGCCGTTCCTCCTCTTCTCCAAGCTCGACCCAAACATCTCGCATTTCGACCGCGACCGGCCGAGGGGATCCGGACCCCCTCCGACCGGCTTGTACTTTTTGCGCGACCCCACCCGCGGACGACCCCCCAGGGTCTTCGCAAAAAGTTGAGGGAGGAGGGGGTCCGGATCCCCTCTCCCCCTCTCCGAGAGACACAAGAGTGCGGCGAGCATCCCGAACACCGGTCGGAAGCGGCTCTATGCCAGCCAGCGAGAACATCCGTGCCGCCGGAGTCTCCAGCGCCGTGTCCGCTTCCTGCGCCCAGCCGAGAAAGTCGCGCGGGGTCCCGTCGAAGGCGATCGCGCCCGAATCCATGGCGACGACGCGATCGGCTGCCGCAAGGCATCGCTCCAGCCGATGCTCGGCGAGCAGGATCGTCACTCCCCACTCCTCGTTCAAGCGACGCAGCAGCCAGATCAGCTCGTCACCAGCCACCGGGTCCAGCTGTGAGGTCGGCTCGTCGAGGAGGATGAGTTGGGGTCGCGTGACGAGCGCCGCTGCCAGCGCGACGCGCTGGAGCTCGCCTCCCGAGAGCGTGTCGACCGTGCGGCCGAGCAGGTGCGGGATCGCGAGGGCGAGCGCCACCTCCTCGACGGCGCGGGCGCGATCGGCCGGCGGCCCACCCCGCAGCTCCAGGGGCAGGCCGATCTCGGCCGAGACCGTGGTCGAGACGACCTGCGTCTCGGGGTCCTGGGCGACGTAGCCGACCGCCGCCGCCAACTCACCGGGGCCGGTCCCGAGCGCGTCGATGCCGGCGACGTGGACGCTGCCGTCGATCTCGCCACCGTGAAAGTGAGGGACGAGACCGCAGGCGGCGCGGAGCAGGGTCGACTTCCCCGAACCCGAGCGACCGGCGAGCAGGGCGAACTCGCCGCGGGCGAGGCTCAACGAGACGTCGCGGAGGACGCTTGCTCCCTTTTCCCTCTCTGAGACGGGAAACGGAGCAGCGACCGGCCGGTCCTGTGCTCTGCCCGGATAGCGGTAGCTCAGCCCCTCGATCGAGAGGACGGGCGCGGTGCGGGTCGCCGTCTCAGCCACGACGCCTCCAGGGTGCGAAGCCGGCGAGGATCGCGGCGGCGGCGACTGCCAGCGTGGCCGCCGAGACCCCCACTTCGACGGTCGGATAGGCGCGGAACTCGTCGGCGCCGAGCAGCTTGCCGGCGACGCCGACGAAGAGCAGGACCGCACCGACCGTGTAGAAGCGGCGGTCGAAGCGGGACCGATCGCGGCAGCCGACGCAGCCGCGATCACCCGCATCGTGCTCGCGGGGACGCTCTGGCTCGAAGGGCGTCAGGCCGTAGCCCCGCAGCTCCAGCGTCGCCGCCACGTCGACCGCCCGGTCGAGCGAGCCGGCGAGCAGGCGACGGGCCAGCACGGCGCGGCCGAGCGGCGCCGCTCCGGGCCCGCGGAGATTGCCCGCCTCGCGCAAGCGGCCGGCGTCCGCGGCGGCGACCGGCACCAGGCGCGAGACGAGCGTCGCGGTCAGAGCCGAGCGCCCCGCCAGCGGCCGCAGCGCTCGCAGCACCCGGTCGGGATCGACGCAGGCCGAGTAGACGGCGAAGGCGAGCATCGCGACGGCGGCGCGCAGGCCGATCGTCGCCCCAGCGGCGATCGCCTCGGCAGTGACGTCAACCCGGCCGAGCAGCGGCCACTCCCCCAGCCGCGCCAGCACGGTCTCGCCGCGATCCACGACGAGCGCGTTGACGGCGACGATCAGCAGCCCGAGCGTGGCGCCCATCCGCAGCGCGACGCGCAGCGCCCTCTGCGCGCCGGCGAGCGAGCCGGCGATCCAGACGCCGACCCCGACCGCCGCCAGCACGACCGGGTTCGAGTACATGAAGGAGAGCGCGACCGGCGCGCCCAGGAACGCCACGGCGGCGCCGGGCGACGCGGCCTGCAACGGGCCGGGACGCGGCGTATACGCGAAGGGCGACCTCATCGCGGCACCGGCAGCGGGGTAACGTCACGCCCTTCGACCGCGACCGCGTAGCGGCTCCGCAGCGTCGCGCCGTCGAGAAGTTTGGAAGCGGCCAGCAGCCCCCGCCGGCTCGTCCCGGTCACCACCCAGACCGGTGGGTCCTCCGCCCGCCGCGTCGCCGCGACCAGGCCGGCATCCGGGCCGAAGGTGCGTGCGACCTCGCCGCGTTCGTCGAGGCCGATCAGCACGGAACCGCGAGAGGTGTCGACGAACTCCGCGAACACGCCACTGGCCTGCGGTCCCTTCTCGATCTGGGCGAGCGCCGGATCTCGCCGCAGCCGCTTCCACGGGCCGACCAGCACCCGGATCGCTCCCTCGCCCGGCTCCTCGACGAGCGAGGCGCCGGCGGCGGCCAGCCTGCCGCGCACGAAGAGGCAGGAGAGCTTGTCGGCGAAGCACTCCAGCGCCGTCGGCGCCCGCGCGTCCTCGTAGCCGTCGCGGAACGGCTGCGGCCAGGAGCCGACGACGGCCGGCACTCGCAGCGCCGCCGACCAGTCGCGGTAGTCCCACCAGACCGTCTCGCCGCCACGCAACTCGTAGTTGGCCGCGCCGACCGTCGCCTCGACGCCGTTGACGTAATAGAGCCAGTCCCAGGCGCGGCCCGCGTCGCGGTCGGCAGCGATGCCGTCGATCGCCTCGACGAAGTCGCCGCT
>DASWMG010000283.1:0-6548 GCA_036399875.1 Solirubrobacterales bacterium | reverse complement strand
GCTCTACGCCCTCGCGGCGGCCGACGAAGCGCATCCGCACGCCTTCGTCGCGCAGCTGCGGGGTTTCGGTGTCGATCCGTTCCCCGAGCATCCGCATCAGCCCCTCGACCTCCTCGCGCGGCCGCGCCCAGTTCTCGGTCGAGAAGGAGAAGACCGTCAGCTCCTGGACGCCAAGCTCGACCGCGTCGCGCAGCCTCTCCTTGACGACGTCGGCGCCGGCCCGGTGCCCCTCGGCGACGGACAGGCCACGCTGCTGCGCCCACCGCCCGTTGCCATCGGTGATGATCGCGACGTACCGCGCGGAGGCGCTCACACCTCGAGGATCTCTGCTTCCTTGCCCTTGAGCGAGTCGTCGATCTCGGCGATCGCCTCGTCGGTCTGCTTCTGCAGGGCGGCCTCGGCGCGGCGCTCGTCGTCCTCCCCCGCTTCCCCCTCTTTCTTCAGCTCGCGCAGGTCGTGCATCACGTCGCGGCGGATATTGCGGACCGCGACGCGGCCTTCCTCGGCGACCCCGTGCACGACCTTGACCATCTCGCGGCGCCGCTCCTCGGTCATCTCCGGCACCTGCAGCCGGATCACGTTGCCGTCGTTGTTGGGAGAGAGGCCGACGTCGGACTCCTGGATCGACTTCTCGATCGCCCCGATCGCGCTCTTGTCGAATGGGGTGACGGTGAGCAGGCGGGCATCGGACGCGGCCACGTTGGCGAGCTGCTTGAGCGGAGTCTGCGAGCCGTAGTAGTCGACGACGATCCGGTCAAGCAGATGCGGCGAGGCGCGGCCGGTACGCACGGTGGCGAGCTCGCCGCGGCTCGACTCCACCGACTTGGCCATCCGCTCCTTTGCGTCTGCCAGCAGCTCGTCTATCAGCTCCACCGGGGCTCCTCGCTCCTCACTCGGCGGGCGTGCTGGAGACCAGCGTGCCCACTCTCTCGCCGCGGACGATCCTATCTATGTTCGTCTCGTCGCCCATGTTGAAGACGTAGATCGGCAGGTCGTTGTCCATGCAGAGCGACAGCGCCGTCGAGTCCATCACCTTGAGGCCGCGCTCGATCGCCTCGCGGTGGCTGATCTCGGGGATGAACCTGGCACTCGGGTCGAGCGCCGGGTCGGCGTCGTAGACGCCCTCCACCTCGTTCTTGGCCATCAGGATCGCCCCGGCGCGGATCTCGAGCGCCCGCAGCGCCGCCGCGGTGTCGGTGGTGAAGAACGGGTTGCCGGTGCCGGCCGCGAAGATCACGACGCGACCCTTCTCCAGGTGCCGCATGGCGCGGCGGCGGATGTAGGGCTCGGCGACCTCCTTGACGTCGATCGCCGACATCACCCGCGTGTGCTGGTCGAGCTTCTCGAGCGCGTCTTGGAGGGTGAGCGCGTTGAGGACGGTGGCCAGCATCCCCATGTAGTCGCCGGTGGCGCGGTCCATGCCGGCAGCCGCGCCCTGGAGGCCGCGGTAGATGTTGCCGGCGCCGACCACGATCGCGACCTCGACGCCGCGGCCGCGCACCGCCGCCACCTGGCGGGCGATGCGCTGAACCTCGTCGGGGTCGGTGCCGTGCTGCAGCTGTCCCATCAGCGCCTCCCCCGAGAGCTTCAGGAGGATGCGGCTGAACTTCGGCTCGTCGGTCACTCTCCGACGCGAAAATACGCGAAGCGGGCGATGCGGACGTTCTCGCCGGTCTTCGCCGCCAGCGCCTGGCGCAGCTCCTCGATCGTCTTCGACTCGTGTTTCTCGGCGTTGACGTGGGGCTGGTCGAGCAGGGCGACTTCCTTGCCCCACTTGGCGAGCTGTCCCTCGACGATCTTCTCGACCACGTTGTCGGGCTTGCCTTCTTCGCGCGCCTTCTCTTCGAAGACCCGCTTTTCGGCCTCGCGCTCCTCCGCGGAGATCTCCTCGGCGGAGACGTACTGCGGCGACGCCGCGGCGACGTGCAGGGCGACCTCGTAGGCGAACGCCTTGAAGTCCTCATTGCGGGCGACGAAGTCGGTCTCGCACTGGACTTCGACCATCGCACCCACCTTGTCGTTGGCGTGGATGTACGAGGCGATGACCCCCTCGCTGGTCCCGCGCCCTTCCCGCTTGGCAGCCGAAGCCTGCCCCTTGACCCGCAGGATCTCGATCGCGCGCTCCACATCACCGTCCGATTCGGCCAGCGCGGCTTTGCAGTCCATCATCGCCGCCCCGGTCCGATCCCTAAGAGCCTTCACATCCGCTGCGGAGATGCTCATTTCGAAGCCCCTTTCTCCGCCTCGTCGCCAGCCGGTGCGGTCTGACCCTCAGCCTCTTGCGCTTTCTCCGCGGGTGGCGCCGCAGGGGGGACCGCCCCCGAGGACGCTTTAGCGACCGGAGGGGGTGGTGGGTCCCCTGCGGCGACAGGACCCGCGGCCGGAGCGCCCTGTCCCTGGGGCGGCTGGGCCGGCGTCTGAGCCGCCGCGGCCTGCGCTTTGGCCGCGGCCTCCGCTTCAGCCGCTTTTTTCGCCGCCTCCTCAGCCTCCTTCCGAGCTTTCTCTTCCTCCTCGCGCTTTTTCCGCTCTTCGTCCTCGCGTTTGCGCCGTTCCATCTCCTCCTGCAGGCGCCGTTCCTCCTGGACGCGCCAGGCGCCGGCGCCCTCCTCGATCGCGGCGCCAATCGTGCCGATCACCAGGTCGCAGGAGCGGATCGCGTCGTCGTTGCCGGGGATCACGTAGTCGATCGGCTTCGGATCACAGTTCGTGTCGACGAGGCCGATGATCGGGATGCGCAGCCGCACCGCCTCGCGGACCGCGATCTCCTCCGTTTTGAGGTCGGTGACGAAGACCGCGTCGGGGAGGCGGTCCATGTCGCGGACGCCGCCGAGGTTGTACTCGAGCTTGGCGAGCTCGGCCTGCATCCCCATCCGCTCCTTGGTCGGCAGCAGGGCGAGTTTGCCCTCCTCCTGCCATTCGGTCAGCTCGTGCAGGCGGGAGATCCGCGCCGAGATCGTCTGGAAGTTGGTCAGCAGCCCCCCCAGCCAGCGCTGGTTGACGTAGGGCATCTTGCAGCGGTCGGCCCACTCTTTGACCGGGCCGCGCGCCTGCTTCTTGGTGCCGACGAACAGCACCGTGCCGCCGCCGCTGGAAAGCTCGCCGGCGAAGCGGCGCGCGTTCTCCAGCAACGCCTCGGTCTGGACGAGGTCGATGATGTGGATCCCGTCCAGCTCGCCGAAGATGTAGCGGCGCATGTTCGGGTTCCAGCGTCGCGTCTGGTGGCCGAAGTGAACTCCGGCCTCCAGCAGCTCTCTGAGGCCTGCCTCTGGCATTGAAACTCTCCTTGGTGTTGCGGGGAAACCCCGCCGCCCTAGCCGGGACCCGGCCTCGATGGCCGGTCAGGATCCGGGTCGGATTCGACGGGGGTCGATTTATGAGTGGAGAAGTGTAGAGCGGCTAGGCGCTCGCGGCGGCGCGGGCCGCCTCCAGCGCTGCCGCCAGGTCGGCTGGCAGCTCCGACTCGAAGCTGAGTCGCTCGCCGCTGACCGGGTGGGCGAAGGCGAGCCGCCGCGCGTGCAGGAACTGCCGGCCGAGGCCGTACTTCTCCTCGCCGCCGTAGGTCGGGTCGCCGACGAGCGGGTGCCCGATGGCGGCGAAGTGGGCGCGGATCTGGTGGGTGCGCCCGGTCTCGAGCCGCGCCTCGAGGAAGGTCTCGGCGGCGAGCGGCTCCAGCACCTCGAAATGGGTGCGCGCCTGGCGCGAGGCGGCGCCCGAGACCGCCATTCGGTGCCGCTGGCGGGCGGCGCGCCCGATCGGGGCGTCGATCGTGCCGGTCCGCGAGCGCAGCCGGCCGTGGGCGAGCGCCAGGTAGGCCCGTTCGACCTCGCGGCGCCGTACCGCCGCCTGCAGGGCGGCGTGCGCCTCGTCGGTGCGGGCGACGACGAGCAGGCCGCTCGTTCCCTTGTCGAGCCGGTGGACGATGCCGGGGCGCTCGGAGTCGGCGCCACCGCCGAGCAGCTCGCCGAGGGCGTCGACGAGGGTCGGGCCGCGGTGCGAGGGGGCCGGGTGGACGACCAGGCCCGCCGGCTTCTCGACGACCGCGAGCGAGTCGTCGAGGTGGACGATGGGGGGCTCGCCGGGGCTCACCGCGGCGATTGCCGGACGTAGGATAGTCCGAGGACGACGACGCCGGCCGTGATCGCGACGTCGGCCAGGTTGAAGGGCGGCCAGGAGAGGAATTCGACGTAGTCGGTCACCGCGTCTGCCCTGATCCGGTCGGAGAGGTTGCCGAGGGCTCCGCCGACGAGCAGGCCGACCGCGAGCCACATCCCCGGGCGGTCCGGTTCGCGGGCGAAGAGCGCGGCGACGAAGAGCAGGGCGACGACCGTCAGCCCGATCAACAGGGCGCCGCCCCCGCTCGCCAGGCCGAAGGCGACCCCGCGGTTGTGGACGAGCGTGAGGCCGAGCGGTCCCAGCACGTCGACGTGCTCGCCCGCCGTGAGGTTCGCCTCGATCGCGGCCTTGGCGGCCTGGTCGAGGGCGACGACCAGGCCGCTGAGGGCAGCGGCGAAACGCCAGGGGCGCCCCCCGATCACCCGGCGATCAGGCCGACGACGATGGCCTGCAGGACGAAGAGGACGATCACCCCGACGATCGGGCTGAGGTCGATCGCGATGCCGCCGCCGCCCAGAGGCGGCAGGAAGCGGCGGAAGAAGTTGAGGTAGGGGTTGGTCGTCTCGGAGATGAAGTCGAGGACCGCGCGCAGGGCCGGGCTGTAGGGCATGCGCGGTATCCAGGAACTGAGCACGTTGAGGAAGATCAGGACGACGTAGACGATGAACAGCGCGCTGACGTAGTTGGCGACGTCGTCACGCGTGATCGCGAGGAGCAGGAGCCCGCTCATCCCTTCATCCGCTCCAGCGAGGCGCGCACCGCCGCCTCGAAGGCCTCGCGTGCCCCTTCGCGCTCCAGCGCTTCCAGCCCCGCTTCGGTGCTGCCGCCCGGCGAGGTGACGGCGACCCGGACGTCGGCCGGGTGGCGAACGCGCATCAGCGCCCCGGCGCCGGCGGCGGCCTCGACAACCATCTTCTCGGCCAGCTCCTCGTCCAGACCGGCGCTGACCCCGGCGGCGGCGAGGGCCTCCGCGACCAGGGCGAAATAAGCCGGCGAGCAGCCCATCAGCGCCGTGGCGACGTCGAACTGCGAGTCCGGCAGCTCGACGACGGAGCCGAGCAGGCCCAGCTTCTCCCGGACCTCGGGGGCGAACGCGCCGGCGACGCAGAGCACCCCCTGGCCCACCTCGACGGCGACGTTGGGCATGATCCGCCCCACCTCGGCGCCGGGAAAGGCGGCTTCGACCTTCTCCAGCGCGGTCGCCCCGAGGATCGAGACGACCGCTTTCGCGCCGGCCAGTTCGCCGGCCGCCTCCTGGAGCACGCCGGGCTTGACCGCGAGGACGACGACGTCGGCGCGCTCGGCCAGCTCGGCGTTGGACTCGACGGCCTCGCCGTCGAGCTCGGCGGCCAGCCTGCGGGCCTTGTCGGCGTCGGCGTCGGAGAACAGCATCTGCTCCCAGTGCCCGGCCCAACCCCGCGCGAAGGCCGCGGCCATGTTTCCGGACCCGCAGAAGCCGACGATCATGGCCCGGAGACTATTGAGAGTCAGGACTGGTTGAAGAAGCCTTTGTCGAGCAGCCTGGCCTTCTCCTCGGCCGAGACCTCGACGTTGCGCGGCGTCAGCAGGAAGATCTTCTCGGCGATGCGCTGCATGCCGCCTTCGAGCGCGTAGGTGAGCCCGGAGCAGAAGTCGATCATCCGCTTGGAGAGCTCGTGGTCGGTCGTCTGCAGGTTGAGGATGACCGGAACCGAGCGCTTGAACTGGTCAGCGACCTGCTGGGCGTCGTTGAAGTTGCGCGGGATGACCAGGTGCACTTTGACGTCGTTGTCCTCGCCCACCGGGCGCAGGACACGGGTGCGCGTGGACGAGGCCGGCTCGTCGTCGGCGAAGATGTCGTCGATCTCGTCGCGGCGCGAGCGGCGCGAGGTCGGCAGGCGCCTGACCTGGCTCGATTCGCGGCGCGAGTCGTATTCCTCTTCGCTGGTGAAGTCTTCCTCGTACTCGGGGCCGTGGTCGTGCTCTTCGGCGAGGCCGAAGTAGACCAGGGCTCTATGCCAGCTGTCGCGTAGTGCCATGCGTGCGTGTTTCGGCTCCTCCGAGCCGATTCCTCCAGGGATTATGTCCCATGGGGAGGCGGCCCCCGCTCACACGTAGAGGGCGGTGCCCAGGCGGACGATGGTCGCGCCCTCCTCCACCGCGACCCGCCAGTCCTGCGAGGTCCCCATCGAGAGGCGCTCGAGACCGTGCTCGCCGGCCAGTTCGGCGAGACGCGCGAAGTGGGGCCGCGACGCCTCGGGGTCGGTGCTGAAGGGCGGCATCGTCATCAGGCCGACGACGCGCGCCGGGCAGCGCTCGACGAAGGCGGCCAGGTCGGCTGGCGCGACGCCGCCCTTGCCCTCCTCGCCGGCGACGTTGACCTCGACGAGGATCCGCAGCTGCGGCGGCGCGTGCTTCTCGAGCTGGCCGAGCACGGAGTCCGTCGAGACGGAGTG
>DASWMG010000282.1:0-3029 GCA_036399875.1 Solirubrobacterales bacterium | reverse complement strand
GGACCTGACCGACTACCGGCTCGAGTACGGCTTCCGCGTGCGCTACCTGCACTCGGAGATCGACACGCTCGAGCGGATCCAGGTGATCCGCGAGCTGCGGCTGGGGGAGTACGACGTGCTGGTCGGCGTCAACCTTCTGCGCGAGGGGCTCGACCTGCCCGAGGTCTCGCTAGTGGCGATTCTCGACGCTGACAAGGAGGGTTTCCTGCGCGGCGAGACCAGCCTCGTGCAGACGATCGGGCGCGCCGCCCGCAACGTCAACGGGCGGGTGCTGATGTACGCGGACAAGGAGACCGACGCCATGCGGGCGGCGATGAGCGAGACCGACCGCCGCCGCGCGATCCAGCTCGCCTACAACGAGGAGCACGGGATCACGCCGGAGACGGTCCGCAAAGGCATCTCCGAGATGGCCGAGTTCCTCGCGATGGAGGACAGGGCGCCGCGCAAGCGCCGTCGCGGCCGTGGCGGCGACGTCAGCGACCCGGCCGAGCTGGAGCGCACCATCGTCACCCTCGAGGAGGAGATGCTGGCCGCGGCCGAAGACCTGCGCTTCGAGGAGGCGGCCCGCATCCGCGACGAGATCAAGGAGCTGCGCCGCGACCTGGACGGGATGACGGCGGGGGCCTGAGGCCCCCGCGATTGGGCTCACGCTAGGACTTTGGCCGCCTTGGCGCTGTCGCCGTAGAACTCGCCGCGGGCGATCTTCCCGTTCTCGAACTTGATCAGGTGCGCGAAGGGGGCCTCGAAGCTGCCCGAATCGTTGCCGGCCCGCTGCGTGCCCCGGACCACCACCCAGTCGCCACAGTCGAGGAACTCCTCTGGTTCGACGCTGAACGTGGACCAGTAGGTCGGTATTTGCGCGAAGTTGCCCAGGATCGTGTCGCGGCCGCGGGTTTCGCCGCCGAGCGGCAGCTCATCCGAGGTCAGCCAGGTTCCGTCCTCGGCGAGCATCTCGCCCAGAGCTTCCAGGTCGCCGCGGCCAAAGGCGTCGTAGGCAGACCGGGCGGTGTCGACATTCGACATGTTCGTCCTCCTTTGTCGAGCTGGTTCCCCCGCCCGGCTCAGACGGTACGCCGATCGACGTCCGCTCGCAAGCCGAGGGCCGCTGCCATCTAACCTCTCTGGCGATGCCGGTCGAGGTGAGCGAGGCGACGTTCGAGCGCGAGGTGGTGGAGCGGTCGGGCCAGATTCCCGTCGTGGTCGACTTCTGGGCGGAGTGGTGCGGGCCGTGCCGAACTTTGACGCCGGCGCTGGAAGCGGCCGAGGCTGCACGGGCCGGCAAGGTCGTCCTCGCCAAGGTCGACGTCGACGCCAACCAGACGCTCGCGGCCCGCTATCGCGTCCAGGGCATCCCGGCGGTGAAGGCGTTCCGCGACGGCCGGGTCGTCGATGAGTTCGTCGGCGCCGTGCCGAAGGCGAAAGTCGAGGGGCTCTTCGACTCGCTGACGCCGTCGCGCGCCGACGAGCTGCTGGCGCAAGGGGACGAGCTGTCGCTGCGCGAGGCGGCGGAGCTCGAGCCGCGCCGCGCCGACATAGCGGTCGCCCTGGCGAAGGCGCGGCTGGAGCGCGGGGCGGAGGACGAGGCGCTGGAAGCGGTCAAAGCGCACGAGGCGGACTTCGCCGCGGCGGGGATCGCGGCCCGCGTCCGTCTCTCCAAGGCCGGGATCGCGACTCGCGCCTTCGAGGCGCTCGCCCGCGGCGATCGCGACGCCGCCGTCGAGGCGCTGCTGGAGGAGATCGGCAACGGCGACGCGAGTGGAGATCCCGATCCGGCGGAGCGACGCGAGCTGCTGCGCCGCGCCATTGTCGGCGTCCTCAGCGAAGGCGACCCCGCCGACCCGGCGGCTCGCGAGTACCGCAAGCGCCTCGCCGCGAGCCTCTACTGATGGACTGGGTCGAACGTCTGTTCGCCTGGGTAGAATCGAGCTGAGTGGCCGCTTCGGACCGGATCGTCATCTCGGGTGCTCGTGAGCACAACCTCAAGGGCATCGACGTCGAGCTGCCCCGCGACGCGCTGATCGTAATCACGGGGCTCTCCGGCTCAGGCAAGTCGAGCCTTGCCTTCGACACGATCTACGCCGAGGGCCAGCGCCGCTACGTCGAGTCGCTCTCCGCCTACGCGCGGCAGTTCCTCGGTCTGATGGAGAAGCCCGACGTCGATTCGATCGAGGGACTCTCGCCGGCGATCTCGATCGACCAGAAGACGACCTCGCGCAACCCGCGCTCCACGGTCGGCACCGTGACCGAGATCTACGACTACCTGCGGCTGCTCTGGGCGCGGATCGGCGTCCCGCACTGCCCCACCTGCCGGGAGCCGATCACCGGCCAGTCCCAGGAGCAGATCGTCGATCGCCTGATGACCCTCGAGGAGGGCACGAAATTCATGGTGATGGCGCCGGTCGTGCGCGGACGCAAAGGCGAGTACGGCAAACTGCTGGAGCAGTTCCGGCTCGAGGGCTACTCGCGGGTCAAGGTCAACGGCGAGTTGCGCCGCCTCGACGAGGAGATAGTCCTCGACAAGAAGTACAAACACGACGTCGCCGTCGTGGTGGACCGTCTGGTGATGAAGCCAGACCTGCGGCGCCGCCTCTCCGAGTCGGTCGACGCCGCGGCCGGTCTCGCCGCCGGCTTGGTGGAAGTGGAGATGGTCGACGGCGACCAGGACAACCTCGTCTTCTCCGAGCAGTTCGCCTGCCTCAACTGCGGCACCTCGATCTCCGAGCTGGAGCCGCGGATCTTCTCCTTCAACTCGCCGCACGGCGCCTGCGAGCGTTGCCACGGGCTCGGCTTCCAGAAAGTGATCGACCCCGAGCTGGTCGTCCCCGATCCGACGCTGTCGCTCGGCGAGGGGGCGCTCCAGCCCTGGAATCGCGGCGTCACCGCCTACTGGCGACGGCTGGTCGCCTCGGTCGCCGAAACCTACGGCGTCGACCTCGACAAGCCGTGGGCGAAGCTCAAGAAGAGCGACAAAGAGATTTTCCTCTACGGCACCGGCGAGGAGCGCCACCAGGTCAGCTACACCAACCGCT
>DASWMG010000281.1:0-4486 GCA_036399875.1 Solirubrobacterales bacterium | reverse complement strand
GCTCCAACCTGCTCGGCTACCTGCTCGGGGTGATCGCCGTCCAGGGCGCCCTTAAGACCAACGCCGTCATCGCCCTCTTCCTGCCGCTGATCGTCCTCACCGTGCCGATCCTCGACACCGGCTTCGTCGTCGCCAAGCGGCTCAAGTACAGGCGGCCGATCTACCGCGCCGACCGCTGGCACTTCCACCACCGCATGGCCAACATCGGCTTCTCGCAGCGCCGTACGCTTGCCTACCTCTACGGTTGGACGCTGGTGATGGCGCTGCTGGCGCTCGCCCTGCGCTTTGTCCCCTACAGCGACGACCACGGCAACTTCGACCTGTTCTGGAGCGCCGTGATGGCCATCTTCGGCCTGGTCGCGATCGCCGCCAGTGTCTACCTGGTCGAGGTGCTCGAGATCCTCAAGCTGCGCCGCTCTCGCTTCGGACGGGTCGATCCGCGGACGGGCGAGTTCGGCGTGGTGGACCCGGAGACGGGAGAATTCGAGGCCCTCCTGCCCGCCGAGGAGAGCCCGCCCCGATAAGCGCCGCCAACTTTGTGCGATGTTGTGACAAGCGGCACTATGTGGCTCTAGAAAGCCAAACGTCGGCCCCTTCAGATATAGTCATTTGTACGCCCGCGCACCCAGCCGGGCGCTTTTTCTGCCGTTGTTGACCTCTATTCAGGACGTTATGTCTCCTCCAAAGCACGTCGACCTCTTGGTGCTGGCTGCCGCCGCGGCCGTCTTCGCGCTAGCCGGCTTCTCGCTGCTCGGCTACGTCGCCGCCGCCGCCGTCTGGCTGATTCAGCGCGGGGTGCAGGTGCTCGCCAGCCGGCGCGCCGGGGAGGACCTGAGCCACGGCGAGCGCCGTCGCGCGATGGGGACCGTCGCCGCCACCTCGCTCGGCCGGGTCTGGCTGATGGCGACCGCGGTCCTGCTGGTCGGCATCGCCGAGCGCGAGGCGGGTCTGGCCGCCGCGCTGCTGCTGCTGCTGCTCTTCACGGTGTCCTTCGCGGCGCAGGGGATCGCCTACCTGATGGAGCCCGAGAGCCAGGGGGTCAAGGCGCGGTGAGCTCGATGAGCACGAAGACCAAAGTCCTGCTCGGTTTCGGCATCTACCTGGCGAGCGCGATCGCGCTGTTCCTGATCTTCGGCAGCGACGGCAAGAACGACCACTTCAAGCCCCAGAACGAGTTCAAACTGGAGGAGTGGGTGCCGATCCACCTCGGCGGCCTCGACCTCAGCATCAACAAGGCGGTCCTCTACCTCATCATCGCCAGCGCCCTGACGATCGCGACGATGACCTGGATCGCCCGGCGCATGGCCGAGAAGCCGAACCGGGTCCAGACGGCGGTCGAGCTCGCCTATGACCTTACCCGCAACAACATCACCGGCGGCAACATGGACGCCAAGCAGGCGGCCCGCTGGTTCCCCTTCCTCGGTGCCCTCTTCTTCTTCATCTGGTTCTCCAACATGATCGGCTTTTTGCCGCTGCCGGTGAACACCGAACACACGGTGAGCATCTTCGGCCTCGAGCTGCCGGCGCTGGCGATCTACGCGGCCACCGCGAACATTTCGATCCCGCTGATCCTCACCTTGGTCGTCTGGTTCTCCTACCACGTCGAGGGCATCCGGGCCAAGGGCTTCGTCCCCTACTTCAAGGGCTGGCTGCCGCCCGGCCTCGAGGAGATGAACCCGATCGGCCGCGGCGCGATCTTCACGATCGAGGTGATCTCGCACTTCGTGCGGCTGATCTCCCTCTCGGTGCGTCTCTTCGCCAACATCCTCGCCGGCCACCTGCTGCTGCTCTTCATGGGCGGCGGGTTGGCGGTGCTGCTTGGGATCGCCGCCCTCGGCGCGCTGACCTTCCCGCTCGCCTTCGCCTTCTTCATCTTCGAGGTGGGCCTCGTGGCCACCCTGCAGGCTTTTATCTTCTCCACCCTTACCGCGATCTACCTCGGCGGAGCGACCTCCGCCGAGCATTAACGAAAAGGAGTCGAACCCGAATGGATCTCACTGCCCTTCCGATCGCCGAAGTCACCGACGAAGGCGTCAAAGGCGCCGGCAAAGCCATAGCGCTCGGCGTCGGTGCCGGCCTCGGCTCGATCGGCGCCGGCATCGGCGTCGGCTTCATCTTCGGCAAGGAGATCGAGTCGGTCGCCCGCCAGCCTGAGATGAAAAGCGAGCTGGAAAGCATCCGCTGGCTCGGCTTCGCGCTGACCGAGGCGGTCGCCTTCTACACCTTCATCTTCGGCCTGATCGCCTTCTTCCTCTCCTAGGCGCCGATGGAGGTCTTTGCCGACATAACGGGCGTGCTCGTGTTCGCCGCCGAGGCGGCGGGCGGCGCCGAGGAGGAGTCCGGGGGCAGCTTCCTGGTCTCGCCCGGCGTCGGGCTGATGATCTGGACCCTGGTCCTCTTCCTGGCCACGATGTGGGTGCTGAGCAAGGTCGCCTTCCCGAAGATCCAGGAGGCGCTCGACAAGCGGGCGAAGCTGATCGCCGAGTCGATCGAGGCCGCCGAAAGGCAGCGCCGCGAGTCCGACCAGTTGCTCGAGGAGTACCGGGCACGGCTGGCCGAGGCCCGTGAGCAGGCCGACGACATCATGGCCCGCGCCCGCAAGGCCGCCGAGACCGCCGAAGCCGAGGCGACCTCGGCCGGCAAGGAGAAGCGCGACGAGCTGGTCGCCGCCGCCAAACGCGACATCGAGGCGGAGACCCGGCGCTCGCTGCAGCAGATCCGCAGCGAGGTCGCCGACCTGACCGTGCTCGCCACCGAGAAGGTCACCCGCAAGAGCCTCAGCGCCGAGGACCAGCGCCGCCTCGTCGAGGAGGCGCTGAGCGAGGTCGACTTCACCGCCCTCTCGGGATCGGAGGGGTCGAGCAACTGATGGAGGAGGCAGCTCGCGTATACGCCGAGGCGCTCTTCGACGTCGCCAAGAAGGCCGGCAAGCTGGACCCGATCCGCGAGGAGCTGGGCCAGCTGGCCGACGCCGTCGACGGCAACCGCGAGCTGCAGGTGTTCCTCTTCAGCCCCTACTTCTCCTCGGCGGAGAAGTCGGAGGGGATCCGGCGCGCGATCGCGGGCGCCGATCCCGAGTTCGTCAACTTCCTCGAGCTGCTGGTCGAGAAGGGGCGGATGACCGAGGTCTTCCGCATTCGCCGCCAGTTCGAGGAGCTGTGGAAGCAGGAGAACAAGCGGATCGACGTGACGGTGACCAGCGCCGTCGAGCTCGATCCCGCCGCGGTGGCGAAGATCGGCGAGGAGATCGAACGGCAGACCGGCCGCAAAGTGGAGCTGGCCAGCGACGTGGATGAGGAGATCCTCGGCGGCATAGTCCTCCAGGTCGGCAACATGGTCCTCGACGCGAGCATTCGCAATCGCTTGGAGAAACTTCGAAAGAGCGTCGCCCGGGCGGCGTAAGGAAGGAATAGAGCAGCCACATGGAGATCAAGCCCGACGAGATCGCGTCGATCCTCAGAGAGAGGATCGAGGGAATCGACACCGGCAGCGCCGACCTGTCCGAGGTGGGCACGGTGCTCTCGGTTGCCGACGGCATCGCCCGCATCCACGGGCTCGACAACTGCATGGCGCTCGAGATGCTCGAGCTGCCCCACGGCGTCACCGGCCTCGCCCTGAACCTCGAGGAGGACAACGTCGGCGCGGTGCTCTTCGGCGAGTGGGAAAAGGTCGTCGAGGGCGACACCGTCAAGCGCACCGGCGAGCTGCTGCGGATCCCCGTCGGCGACGAGCTGCTCGGCCGCCTCGTCGACCCGCTCGGCCGCCCGCTCGACGACAAGGGTGAGATCGCGACCACGCAGACCCGCCCGGCCGAGTTCAAAGCGCCCGGCGTCGTCCAGCGCCAGCCGGTGACCGAACCGGTCCAGACCGGGCTGATGGCGATCGACGGGATGATCCCGATCGGCCGCGGCCAGCGAGAGCTGATCATCGGCGACCGTCAGACCGGCAAGACGGCGATCGCGATCGACACGATCATCAACAACCGCGACAAGGACATGATCTGCATCTACGTCGCGATCGGGCAGCGGATGTCCACCGTCGTCCAGCTCAAGGAGGTCCTCGAGGAAAACGGCGCGATGGAGAACACGATCATCGTCGCCGCCCCCGCCGACGAGGCCGCCCCGATCAAGTTCATCGCCCCCTACGCGGGCTGCGCGATGGGCGAGCACTTCCTCTACCAGGGCAAGCACGCCCTCTGCATCTACGACGACCTCTCCAAGCACGCGGCCGCCTACCGGCAGATGTCGCTGCTGCTCCGGCGCCCGCCGGGGCGCGAGGCCTACCCCGGCGACGTCTTCTACCTGCACTCCCGGCTGCTCGAGCGCTGCGCCAAGCTCTCCAAGGAGCTCGGCGGCGGCTCGATGACCGGGCTGCCGATGGTCGAGACCAAGGCCAACGACGTGTCGGCCTACATTCCGACCAACGTCATCTCGATTACCGATGGCCAGATCTTCCTCGAGTCGGATCTCTTCTATGCCGGCATCCG
>DASWMG010000280.1:0-5879 GCA_036399875.1 Solirubrobacterales bacterium | reverse complement strand
CTACCGGCTGATGCCCGGGGTGGACGAGCTGCTCGAGCGGCTGATCGACGCCGGCCTGCTGCTCGGGCTCGTCACCGGCAACGTCGAGGCGGCCGCCCACGTCAAGCTCTCTCGCGCAGGCCTCAACCGCTTCTTCAGCTTCGGCGGCTACGGCTCCGACTCCGCCGACCGCACCGAGGTGACGAAGGCCGCCCTGCGCCGCGCCGAGCTGGTCTCGGGCGGCTCGCTCGACCGCGCCGCCTGCATCGCCGTCGGCGACACGCCGCGCGACGTCCGCGCCGGTCACGGCGCCGGCGTCCGCGTCGTCGGCGTCGCCACCGGCAGGTACTCGGTGGACGAGCTGCGCGAGGCGGGGGCCGAGTGGGCGATCGAGAGCGTGGCGAGCGGCTTTCCCATCTAAACGAGTCGATTAGTAAGCTGCTTCGCCGTCATGGCACGGCTCCTCTCAGCGATGCTCGTCGCGCTCCTGGCCGCCGTGCTCCTCGCCGGGTGCGGCGACGGCGGGGACGAGCCCCCGTCGAAGCAGGAGAGGCAGGAGGCCGCGTACGAGAAGCAGCGAGCCGCCTACGTCGAGGAAGCCGACGCTCGCTGCGAACGGATAACCGAGCGCATCCGGCGCGAAATCGGTCCTTACCTGCGCCGCGCCGAAGGCTCCCCGCGGGCAGCGGCGGAACTGGTCGAGGCGATGGCCCCGCGCGTCGAATACGAGGTCCGCGCGATCCGCATCCTCGTCCTCCCCAACCGCGACGTCGAAGAGGTGCTCGCCTTCCTCAGCGCCTGGGTCGATGAGGTGCACGCGGCGAAACGAGACCCGGTTGCCTTCGTGGAAGCCGAGCAGCCGTTCCCCGAGGCGGTGGAGCGGGCGCGCGAGTTCGGCTTCGAGTACTGCGGAACGTTCTAGGCGCGCGTGCGCTAGTGCTACGCCCGCGTGCAGCGGGCCTGGTAGATCGAGAGGAAGCCGGACTCGAAGCCGTTGCGCGCCATGCGCAGGTAGAGGCGCCAGACGCGCAGCCGTTCCGGTCCGGCCAGCCGCAGCGCCTCGTCCAGGTTCTCGTCGAGGCGGCGCGCCCAGTGGCGCAGCGTCTCGGCGTAGTCGTCGCCGAAGTCCTCGACGTGGCGGGTGACGAAGCCGGCGCGCTCCAAGGCCAGCAGCACCCGGGAGAGGTGCAGCGGCTCGGCATCGGGGAAGACGTAGCGCTCCGAGAACGGCCCCGCCTCGGGATCGGTGTGGCGCAGCCGCGCGATGCCGTGGTTGAGCAGGCGCCCGCCCGGCTCCAGCAGGCCGGCGAGAGTGCGCGCGTAGACGTCGATCTGCGCCGCGCCGACGTGCTCGACCATGCCGATCGAGGCAATCGCGTCGAAGCGCTCGCCGGCAAGGTCGCGGTAGTCCATCAGCCTGATCTCGACCCGGTCCGCGACCCCTGCCGCCTCGACCCGGCGCCGCGCCTCCTCGGCCTGCGCGGGGGAGAGGGTGATGCCGACGACGCGCGCCCCGTGCTCGGAGGCGGCGTGGATCGGGAAGCTGCCCCAGCCGCAGCCGACGTCGAGCACGCGCTCGCCCTCTTTCAGCGCCAGCTTGCGGCAGACCGTCTCGCGCTTCTCGAACTGCGCCTCCTCGAGCGTCTGCGCCCCGCGCGAGAAGATCGCGCAGCTGTAGGTCTTCGACTCGTCGAGGAAGAGCGAGAAGAAGTCGTTGGAGACGTCGTAGTGGTGCCGCACGGCGCGCGCGTCGCGCTCCTTGCTGTGGCGCCGGCCGCTCGGGCGCAACTCCGACGCCGGGCGGCGCGGCGGCCGGGTCAGCCCCGCGGCCCGCACCGCGGCGAGCAGCAGGCGGCGCTTGGCGGGGCCGTCGAGCGGCGGCGGCTGCCAGCCGTCGAGCAGCTCGATCGTCGCGTCGATGTCGTCGACCTCGAGCTCGCCGCTGACGTAGGCGCGCCCGAGCCCGAGCTGGCCGGGGGCGCGCAGCGCGTGTGCGGCGGCGCGCGGCGAGCGCACCGAGAAGGTCGGGCCGCCGCCCTCGGTGGAGGGCAGCCGCGTCCCGTCCCAGAACTCGACCGTGAACGGTCGCTCGGGGAAGCTCGTCTCGATCTCCCGGCGCAGCGGCTCGGTCGTCGCGAAGGGCATCGGCGGTGACCCTATCCGTACCCGGTGGGCATCGTCCACCTCGGGCGCGCCGTTCCACCCTCGTGTTTGGCCGCAGAGCCAAAGGGAACCGGCCTATCATCGAGATGATGGCGACCAGCGAACCGACGATGGCGGGCACCGGACCTCTTCCCACCGACATCCAGCCGGTCGAGAACGAGACGCGCGACCGGATCATCACCGGCCTGGTGACGCTGATCCCGTTCCTGGCGCTCGGCTTCGCCGCCTGGCAGGTCTGGGGCAGCGCCCTGCACTGGAGCGACGTCCTTCTCTTCGTCGGCATGTACCTGCTGACCGGGCTGGGGATCACGGTTGGCTTCCACCGCCACCTCACCCATCGCAGCTTCAAAACGCACCCGTGGCTGCGCGGCCTGCTCGGCATCCTCGGCTCGGCCGCGATCGAGGGGCCGGTGATCTCCTGGGTCGCCGACCACCGCAAGCACCACACCTTCTCCGACGAACACGGCGATCCCCACAGCCCTCACGTCGACCACGGCGGCGGCCTGCGCGGGGCGCTCAAGGGCCTCTACCACGCCCACATGGGCTGGCTCTTCATCCACACCCAGCGCGGCAACAAGGAACGCTTCGCGCCGGACCTGCTCGAGGACCCGGTGATCAGCTGGGTCGACCGCACCTTCATCTACTGGGCGATCCTCGGCCTGCTGCTCCCGGCCTTCCTCGGTTGGATCATCACCGGGACCCTGCTAGGCGCCGCGACCGGCCTCCTCTGGGGCGGCCTCGTCCGCGTCTTCGTCCTCCACCACTTCACCTACAGCATCAACTCGCTCTGCCACACCTTCGGCCGGCGCGACTACGAGACCACCGACGAGTCGCGCAACCTGGCGCTGATCGCGCTGCCGACCCTCGGCGAGGCGTGGCATAACAACCACCACGCCTTCCCGACCTCGGCCGTACACGGGCTCGGCCGCTGGCAGGTTGACGTCTCCGCGATCGTTATCGGGGCGCTGGAGAAGGCCGGCCTGATCTGGGACGTTAAACGCCCGACCGAGGATCGCATGGCGGCCAAGGCCGCCTCCTAGCTACGGCGCTGCTTCGGATTCGTACCAGTCGATCCAGGCGTCGCATGCCTGGGCCAGCGGCACCGTGCGCCGGGGCTCGGCCGGCACGGCGACCAGGCTGCCGACCTGGGCCTTGCCGGCGTAGCCGCTCAGCCGCTGCAGCGCCGTCGGCTCGGCGGCGGCGACCTCGAAGCGCACGCGGCCGCCGTCGCTGACGATCTCGCCGGCCGGCCAGAACTGGCCGTCGTTGGCGAGGCTGATCGTGTTCGGCCGCTGGCCGTCCAGGGCGGCCTTCAACTCGCGGCGGAATCCGGGGGCGCTCAGGGTCAGCTCGAAGGGGGAGAAGTACTGCAGGGAGAGCCGCCAGCGCCCGGAGGGCAGCTCGATCTCCTGTTCCGCCGTCTCCCCGACTCCCAGCACGTGGCTCTCCTGCCAGCCTTCTTTGCGCCCGATCGCCGGCGCAGGGAAGAGCGAGGCGCGGCCGCCGCTGCCGAGGAGGACGCGGATCTCCGGCGAGCCGCAGCCCGCCCGGGCGCCGGCGTCGGTGCCCTCCAGCAGCACGTGCCGGTTCTCCGGGGTTTCGCCCGTCCGCTCCCAGAGCAGGTAGGACGGGGTCTCCGCGACCCGCCGGAAGTTGGGCGGCGGCTCGCTGTTCCAGGCGGCGCGGCCAGTGACCACGTAGGGGACCCGGTCGAGGGTGCCGCGCGAGAAGGAGTCGAAGTCGATTGGGCTGTAGGCGTCGCCCGTGTCGAACGGCTTCTCGGGGTTCTCGGAGACTTCGGGGTCGGGGAACTCGACGATCGGCACGTGCGTGTCGGCCCCCATCAGGTCGTAGGCGGCGTAGCGGTCCTGTCCCGCATAGAGGACCGGCTTGCCGTGGACGATCGGCAGCAAGGCGCGCAGCTCCGCCCCGTGGCCGGGCGGTCCGACCGGCGCCTCGCGCAGCGCCAGCAGGCTCGAGTAGGCGGCGCCGCCGACGAAGACGACGGCAAGCGCGGTCCAGCCGAACCGCCGACCGGCCTCGGCGAGCAACGGCCGGATCGCGACCAGCATCGCCAGCGGGGCGCCGATCATCAGCGCCTTCGCCTGCGAGTAGTCGCCGCTGAAGGGCAGCGAGGCGAGGTAGAGCAGGGCGCAGGCGGCCAGCGCCAGCGGCACGGCGAGCTCGCGCCTGCGCGCCCACCAGGCCGCCCCAAGGGCGACGGCAAGCGCTCCGAGAGCGCCGGCAAGGCCGGCGAGCTGGGCGCCGCCGGGGGCGTCGAGCCGGTAGTTGGACGCCGGCCAAACGCCGAGCGCCTCGACTGGGGAGACCGGCCCGTAGGTGTTGGTCCCGGCGACCTTGTTGAAGGTGTGCACGAAGCCGAAGGGCCCGACCAGGGTCGCCGCCACCGCGAGCCCGGCGAGCAGCGCGATCGCGACCAGCGTGACGGGACGGGTCAGCAGGCGGAGCAGCCGCCGCGGCGCCAGCGCAGCGCGCACCTCGGTGAGGGTGAGGCTCCAGAGGACCAGCACCGCCAGCGGCCAGGCGAGCCCGGCGAAGCTGTAGGCGAAGAAGATTCCACCGGCGAGCGCTAGGTAGGGAAGCGTGTCGCGCAGCCGGATCGGCTTTTCCACGGTCAGCAGGCCGACGGCGAAGGCGAGCACGAAGAGCGCCTCCGCGGTCTCCTTGAATGCGCCCTGGGCGAAGTAGGAGGCGCCGAGATAGGAGACCGCGACGAGGAGGGCGCCCAGCACGCGCCGTCCGGGCCGCAGATCGACGAGGGCGCCGAGCGCCGTCAGGCCGGTCAGCACGCCGATCGCGAAGATCTCGCCGACGAATGCCTGCCCCAGGCCGATGCCGGGCACCGCCGCGACGGCGACGGCCAGTCCGTGGGGCCCGAGCGGGTAGCCGGCCTCCGGCGTCGGGCCGGCGCCGCTGCGCAGCCACTCCGCCCAGGCCAGGTGCAGGCCGAGGTCGTTGTTGAAGCCGACCCCGAGCAGCCCCCAGCGGGCGGTGATCGCAAACGGGATCGAGAGCACGAGCGCGACCGCGAGCGCGACGGGCAGCCCCTCTCGCAGCGACCCCCACCGCCGACGGGCCGATTCGTCGAGCCCGGGCCGGCTTTTCGGCCCGCCGGCCGCGAGCAGGACGATCGCCGCCGCGACGACGACCAGCGCCGCGAGTCCCAGCGTCGCCGAGGTGCCGTGGCCCGGGGCGCGGGCGAGCAGGCCGGTGACCGTGAGGATCGCGCCGAAGCCGGCCGCGGGCGCGAGCCAGGACCACGCCTCCCGTCCCGCGACGATCAGCAGCGCGCGCCCGACCAGAAGCGAGGCGGCGCAGATCAAGGCCGCCGAGACGTAGGTCCCGATCATCAGAGAGGGCAACCTATGACAGCCGCCGGCCGCAGCGCGGCGAGACCGGGAGGATTCCCTCCTAGTGCTTCTCGGCGGCCCGCTCCAGCACCTCGCGCAGGTTCTCCCCCCGCAGCGGCTCGGCGTGGCCGGTGCCGACGAGGCGCGGCTCCAGCGCCGCCAGCCTCCGCACCGACTCCTTGGCCCTGGCGTGGTTCCACGCCCAGGCCGGATGGGGGACGCTCGCCTCGCCGTGCGGCAGCGGTCGCAGCCGGGCCGAGTCGACGCAGTAGACGACGTCGCTGACGAGGGCGACGCGGTCGCTCTCGCGCCAGAGGCCGATCAGACCGGGCGCGTGTCCCGGGAAGTGCAGGACGCGAAAGCCGG
>DASWMG010000279.1:0-13199 GCA_036399875.1 Solirubrobacterales bacterium | reverse complement strand
CATCCGAACGTCGGCGAGGTGGAGGGCCTCGGCGGCGTCGGCCGCCTCGGTTGGGATCACGGCGGCGCCCAGGGACGCGTCGACGCCGACGTCCTTGCCGCTCTTGTGAAGCGCCCTGCCGGCGTCGCGGACCACCTCGTCGAAGCGCTCCGGTTCGCAGTCGAGCAGGGCGCAGAACTCGTCGCCGCCCACCCGGTAGACGGTTCCGTTGCCGTCGATCGCGTCGCGCAGCGCGCGGCCGAGGCGAATCAGCAGCGCGTCGCCGGCGGGGTGCCCGCAGGTGTCGTTGTAGCGCTTGAAACCGTTGAGGTCGAGGAAGAGGAGCGAGACGGGTCGCTCCGGGGTGGCCCGCCCCGCCAGCGCCTCAAGCTCGACCTGCATGCGTCCACGGTTGCCGAGGCCGGTGAGTGGGTCGGTCTGCACTTGCTCCAGCAACCGCCGGTTCTCCCGTGCGGCGAGGGCGAGGCGGGCGATCACGGCGACCATCGTCGCCGCCCACAGCGTCGTCGAGAGCGCGCTGCTGCCGCCCACGTACTGCATCGTGAAGAGGCCGATCATCACCGTCGCGAAGAGGGCGGGGACGATCAGTTCGCGCCAGGCGCCCGGCCGCTCCGTCGAGCGGATCGTCGCCGGTGCCGGCTGCCAGACGGCGACGCCGAGGCAGGCCGCCGAGATCAGGTAGATCGGTTCGATCCAGCCCCCGCCGGGCAGTGCCCCCGCCGTCCACTGCAGCGTGTAGGCAACGTCGGCGACGACCATCGCGGCGAGGCTCGCCAGCAGCAGGCTCCAGGTCCTGCCCGGTCGCCACCCCGTCAGGGCGACGACGCCGACCAGCAGCGCGACCATCGCGATGTCAAGCAGCGGATAGGCGAGCGTCGTCGCCTGTTCCAGCGTGCTCCCGGTCGCGTGATCGGCGACGAAGTCGAAGACGAAGGCGGTGCCGAGCGCGGCGGTGCCGAGCGCCGCGATCAGGCCGTCGGTCCAGAGTCGCCAGTCCATCTGGTGGGCACGGCCTCGCACCAGCAGTGCCAGGCCGGCGTAGGCAAGGGGGTAGAAGAGCAGGTAGCCGGCGTCTGCCGGCGAGGGGTAGGGCGCTTCCGGGTTGGCTTCGATGAAGGCGGTCCAGTAGACCTCGGCCATCCCCCAGAAGGCGACCGCGACGCCGATCAGGAGCCAGGCTGAGCGCTCGCTGCGGTAGGCGAAGGCGCGCAGCAGGCAGGCGACGGCGGCCCCGATCACGACCGAGTCGTAGAGGACCCCGTTGAGGACAAGGTCGAGCTCATCGCCGCCCAGCCCGAACCAGGTGTGGAGCGCGACGACGATCGTGCCGCCGACCAGGAACGCCGCCAGGGCGCGGCGGGTCGCCTGACGGCGCTGCGGATCGGCCGGGCCCGGCTCGCTGACTTGCACGGCCTAGGTATCGGCCGGCGGCGGCCGCTTCACAACCCCCGAAATGGAGTAATTCGCGCCTGCCGCCGTCCGATTCGTCGCGTCATCTAGACTGGAGAGACGATGAAGGCGGGAATCCACCCCGAGTACACGCTGGCGCACGTCCACTGCTCGTGCGGCAACCAGTTCTACACCCGCTCCACGAAGGCGGACCTCCACGTCGAGCTCTGCTCGGAGTGCCACCCCTTCTATACGGGCAAGCAGAAGCTGGTCGACACCGGCGGCCGGGTCGAGCGGTTCCAGCGACGCGCGGCCAAGCACGCCAAGGCAAACCGCTAGGCCATGGGCGCGGAGGAAGGCTCTCCGCGGCTCGAGGCTGCGTCTCTCAACGGGGCCGACCCGCTGCGCATGCCCGACGGCGCCCTCGTCGCCAAGCGCGACGCGCCGCTCGGCGGCCAGGCGGTGCTGGAGGGCGTGATGATGCGCGGCATCTCGACCTGGGCGGTCGCGGTGCGCAACCCGGAGGGGCAGATCGAGGTCACCTCGGAGCCGCTCAAGCCGTGGGCGCAGCGCCACCGGCTGTGGCGAGTCCCGGTGATCCGCGGCGTCGTCGCCCTCGGCGAGTCGCTGAAGATCGGCTTCCGGGCGCTGGCGATCTCCGCCAACGCACAGCTCGAGGAGGACGAGGAGGGCAAGCAGGAAGAGATCGGCGGCTGGATGTGGGGCCTTACGATCGTCCTCTCGTTGGCCCTGGCGGTCGGCCTCTTCTTCGTCGTCCCGGTCGGGCTGACCAGCCTGATCAAGGACGAGCTCGGCAACGCCTTCCTCTTCTGGCTCGTCGAGGGGATCCTCCGCACCGCGATCTTCATCGGCTACATCGTCGCGATCAGCCGCCTGCCCGACCTGCGCCGCGTCTTCGAGTACCACGGCGCCGAGCACAAGACGATCTCCTGCTTCGAGGCCGAAGACGAGCTGGTGCCGGAGCGCGCCAAGCTCTACTCGCGCCTTCACCCCCGCTGCGGCACCAGCTTCCTTCTGATCGTGATGGTGTTGGCGATCTTCGTCTTCGCGCCGATCGGCCTGCCGGCCTGGTACTGGCTGCTCGCCTCGCGCATCCTCGGCATCCCGCTGATCGCCGGCCTCTCCTACGAGGTGATCAAGTGGGCCGGCAAGAACCGGCGCAAACGCTGGGTGCGGGCGGTGATGTGGCCGGGATTGATGCTCCAGAACCTGACCACCCGCGAGCCCGACGAGGCCGAGCTGGCGGTCGCGATCGCCGCCCTGAAGAGGGTCCTGGACGAGGAACCCGAGGCGGCGCAAAAACGCGAGTCGCCGATCGAGATCGTCGCCTAGCCGGACGGTTCGATGAGGCGGAGAGGCGGGCAGGTTACGGCGGCTGGACTGGTCGGGGTCCTGGCGCTCGCGATTGGGGTCGGCAGCGGCTCGGCCGCTTCGACCTGCGCCCTGGCGAGCTTCGCCTGCCCGTCGCCGACCACCCTCGAGCTGAAGCCGCGGTGGCTGAAGGTGACGCCGTCCGTGCTGCCCCGGGGCCGGCTCGCGCCCGTGGGCTTCCATGGCCGAGGGCAGATCGCAACCGCCGACAAGAGCCACCCTTCCGCCCTGCGAGAAGCCGTCCTCCACGTCGATCGCCACGTGGCTTTCGAGGTTGGCGGTCTCCCGACGTGCGGATACCGCCGCCTCTCGAAGCTCCCGTCGGCCGAGGCGCGGCGGGCCTGCCGCACGGCAATCGTCGGGATGGGGAGAGCCTGGTTCGAGGTGGCGTATCCCGAGATTTCGCCGCTCATCTTCGAGACCGACACGACGCTCTTCAACAACGGCAGCCGGGACGGCGCGACTCGACTGCTCCTACACGGCCATTTCGAGATCCCGAAGCCGCACGCCCTGATCGCGCGGATCGAATTGCGGCCCGCGCCTCGTGCGCACCCGGGCTGGATCGCCACGGTGAAGGTTCCGAGGGCCGAGGGTGGATACGGCTCCCTTGTCGACTTCGAGCTCGAGGTGGGGAGGGAATTCCACGACGACGCGGGGCGATCGCGCGAGTTCGTGTCCGCGCGCTGTCCCGACGGGAAATTCGAGCTCGAGACCCCCAAGGCCTTGTTTGTCAACGAAGCGAACGTCCCAGGCATCGCGCCGCGGACGATTCTCAAAGGCAGTCTGCTGCTTCCCTGCAAGCCTGCCGGCTAGCGAGCTCGCCGGGGGCGCCGATGCTGGCCCGGCGCCTATCGTTCTCAAAATGATCGAGTCGCTGGTAGAGCAGATCGAGTCGCGCTTCGCGGAGCTCGAGGCGCAGATGTCGGACCCCGAGGTGATCGGCGACCGGGCGCGCTACGCGGAGGTCGGCCGCGAAGACCGCGAGCTGCAGCCGGCGCGGGCGCTCGCGGGCGAGTACCGGACGCTGAAGGACGACCTCGAAGGGGCGCGCGAGCTGCTGGCCGAGGACGGCGACGATCCGGAGCTGCGCACCGTCGTCGAGGAGGCCCCGGCGCGGCTCGCCCAGCTTGAAGAGGAGATCCGGCTGGCTATGGTCGAGCGCGACCCCAACGACGCCAAGAACGTGCTGGTCGAGATCCGCGCCGGCACGGGCGGCGACGAGGCGGCGCTGTTTGCCGGCGACCTCTTCAAGATGCTCACCCGCTATGCCGAGGAGCGCGGCTTCGCCACCGAGGTGATCTCGCAGTCGCCGGCGGAGGTCGGCGGCTTCAAGGAGGTGACCTTCGCGGTCAAGGGCGAGGGCGCCTACTCGGTCTTCAAGTACGAGGGCGGGACGCACCGCGTGCAGCGGGTGCCCGAAACCGAGTCGCAGGGCCGTATCCATACCTCGACCGCGACGATCGCCGTCCTACCGGAGGCCGAGGAGGTCGAGGTCGAGGTCGACCAGAACGACCTGCAGATCGACGTCTACCGCTCCTCGGGCCCGGGCGGGCAGTCCGTCAACACCACCGACTCGGCGGTCCGCATCACGCACAAGCCGACCGGGATCGTCGTCTCGATGCAGGACGAGAAGTCGCAGTTGCAGAACCGCGAAAAGGCGATGCGGGTGCTGCGGGCGCGCCTCCTCGAGCGCGAGGTCGCCGAGCAGCAGGCGAAGGTGGCGGCCGAGCGCAAGGCGCAGGTCGGCAGCGGCGAGCGCTCCGAGAAGGTGCGTACTTACAACTTCCCCCAGGGCCGGGTCACCGACCATCGGATCAAGCTCACCTCGCACAACCTCGACGGCGTGCTGGCCGGCGCGCTGGGCGAGTTCACCGATGCGCTGGCAGCCGAGGAGAAGCGCGAACGCCTCGAGGCCGCTGCCGCGTCCACGGCGTGAGCGCAGCCGACATTCACCACACCGGGGTGGGGCGAACGTCGGATGCGCCGGTTCGGGATGCGCTCGGCGGGGCGATCGACGCGCTGGCGGCGGCGGGGGTCGAGACCCCGCGGCTCGACGCGGAAGTGCTGCTCTGCGAGGCGACGGGATGGGCGCGCGCGGACCTGGCGACGGATCCCGGGCGCGGCGTGGCGCCGCCAGCCGGTCGTCGCTTCGGCGAAATGGTGCGGCGGCGGCTGCGTCGCGAGCCGGTCGCCTACATCGTCGGCCGCAAAGGCTTCCGGCACCTTGAGCTGGCGGTCGACCGCCGCGTCCTGATTCCCCGCCCGGAGACCGAGCTGCTGGTCGAGCTGGCCTTGGAGCTGCGGCCGCGCCGCCTGCTCGACGTCGGGACCGGCTCGGGGGCGATCGCGCTCGCGGTCGCGCACGAGCTGCCCGATTGCGAGGTGGCCGCAACGGACACCTCGGCGGCGGCGCTCGAGGTCGCGCGGGGGAACGCGGAGCGGCTCGGTTTGAGCGAGCGGGTCCGGTTCGTCGAAGGCGCCGTGCCGGGCGATGAGGCGGCGGGGGCAGGCTTCGACCTCGTCCTCGCCAACCTCCCGTACGTAAGCGAGGCGGAGTGGGGGAGCCTGCAGCCGGAGGTGACCGAGTGGGAGCCGCGCGAGGCCCTGCTGGCGGGGCCCGACGGGCTCGCCGCGATCCGGGCGACGATTCCGGCCATGAGCGAGCTCGCGCCGGTGCTTGCCCTGGAGGTTGGCCAGGGTCAGGCGGAGACGGTCGCGGCCATGCTCCACGATGGCGGTCTCGCCGTCGAGACTCGCCGCGACCTGGCGGGGATCGAGCGGGTCGTCGTCGGCAGGAGGTCGGCGCCGTGACCGAGGCCGTCTCGATCGAGCGCGACGGGAGCGGGGCGGCCCAGGCCGCCCTGGAGCGATGCATCGCGGGCGGCGGCGTCGCCGTCTTCCCAGCCGACGGCCTCTACGGGCTCGCCTGCGATCCGCTCGATGCTGCGGCTGTCGAGCGCATCCACGCCCTCAAGGGCCGCGACGAGGGCAAGTCCTCGGCGGTCATGTACTTCTCGCCGCTGGCGATGCGCGAGCTGGTCGCCGGCCTGGGGCCGCGCACCCGCGAGGCGGTCGCGGCGCTGCTTCCCGGTCCCGTAACCCTCGTTGTCGCCAACCCGGAGCGGCGCTATCCGCTCGCCTGCCGCCAGGACCCCGAGCGGCTCGGCGTTCGCCTGATCGGCGGCCCGCTGGCCGGCGCGATGTGCCCGGTCTTCCAGACCTCCGCCAACGTCAGCGGCGAGCCGGCGCCGGGCAGCTTCGAAGAGGTCCCAAGGAACATCGTCTCCGGCGCCGACCTGGCGATCGACGGCGGCGCGCTGACCGGTGAGCCGTCGACGGTCGTCGACCTCAGCGCCTACGACGCGAGCGGCAAGTGGACGGTCCTGCGCGAGGGTGCGGTGCCAGCCGGCGATCTCGCTGCGACGTTGCGGAAGATTTAGGGAGCCGACACGAAGGATTTGCATTCAGCGCGCCACGCGCGCGTCGGCGGGCGGGACGATGCATGGGCTATGTCCTCGTTGCCGCCACCCTCGCTGACCGAGTTGATCAATGGCGCGGCCGGGCTGATCGCAGTGGTGGGCGGCGTATCTGCGGCGACATGCAGGTCGCTGACGATTCTGCGGCGGCTGCAAGCTGAGACGGTGGATCGAATTACGGCCTCGGGCTTCCTGGCGGGAGCCCGCGGCGCGATCGTTCTCCTCGCCACGGAACAAATGAGGTAACTTCTTGTCTGTGATCTGGCGCTGGTCCGTTCTCTTCGCACTGATGGCAGCTTCCGCCTTCGCTCTCGGCTTTTTCCTCGATCCACTCAGGAAAGGCCCCGACTCCCTCGCCTTGGTGCTCTACATCTTTTTCTGGTCGCCGTTCATCACCTACCTAGGGGCCCGGGAAGAGGACCGTGGATCGACACGCCGCTCCACGCTGAGGGAGCGCCCAGCCTCGCCAGGGTCGCTAGCAGCGCTGCGGCCCGTCTCGATACGGCAGCCGAACGATCCGCACGGAGCGGTTGTTGCGCTCGTTGGACTCGAAGAGGAGGTTGCGGGGGTCGACGCGCATCACGAAGGCGAAGCAGCCGCGCAGGCCGCTCACGTTGACCCACTGGCGGTCGTATTCGGCGGGGTAGATGTCAGACCAGCCGACCGAGGTGCCGAGGCGGACACGCTTGCGGCCCGGGTCCTGGCTGCAGGCGGGATAGACGCGGTGGTTCGGCGACCGCCGCATCGCCCTGGTCCGCTCCAGGTCGCGGAAGCAGTAGAAGACCTTGGGCCCCTTGCGGACCCGCTCCAGCGGCCGCCGCCGCTCGTCGAGCGACCAGATCTCCATGCTGAGCGGGTCCTCGACCTTCCAGTAGGAGCCCCCCCAGGCGTAGCCGACGCTGAAGAAGTGGACGCGGGCTTCGGTGCGGAAGATCCGCACGCCGCCGCCGACCCTGTAGATCGCCTGGTTGGCGCGCATCCAGTTGCGCTTGTAGCGTCGAGCTCGCAGCTCCATCGGACCGCGGCCGCGAGAGCGGATGTCGTTGCCGGCGTGCAGGAGGACGCCGCCCCCGTAGCCGTAGCCGCCGCCGCGCCGCTCGATGTAGAGGCCGGAGGCAGGCCCGACCTTGAGGTCGGGACAGAGCAACTGGCGCGCTTCCGGGCCTTCGCAGGGGTTGGCGAGGGCGGCGGGCGCGAGCACCGCGAGCGCGGCGCACACGGTCGCCAAAGTCGCTGAAAGGCGCCTTTTCACGGCGGCCAGGCTATCCATGCGCGCTGGTAAGGTCGCTGGCACCTTGGCCGACTTACCCGAGAACCTCCAGAGCGCATCGCTGGCCGACGTCGATCCCGAGATCGCCGCGGTCCTGGACGCCGAGCTGCGGCGCCAGCAGAACACGCTGGAGATGATCGCCTCGGAGAACTTCGTGCCGCGCGCGGTGCTCGAGGCGGTCGGCTCGGTGCTCACCAACAAGTACGCCGAGGGCTACCCCGGCCGCCGCTATTACGGCGGCTGCGAGGAGGTCGACGTCGCCGAGCAGCTGGCGATCGACCGTGCCAAGGAGCTGTTCGGGGCCGAGCACGCAAACGTCCAGCCGCACGCCGGCGCGCAAGCGAACAACGCCGCCTACATGGCGCTGCTGGAGCCGGGCGACACGATCATGGGCCTGGCGCTCGACCACGGTGGCCACCTCACGCACGGGATGAAGCTGAACGTCTCGGGCAAGCTCTACGAGATCGTCGCCTACCACGTCAGCCGCGACGACCTGCGGGTCGACATGGACGAGGTGGCGCGGCTCGCCGACGAGCGTCGCCCGAAGCTGATCGTCACCGGCTGGTCTGCGTACCCACGCCACCTCGACTTCGCAGCCTTCCGCGAGATCGCCGACGCGGTGGGGGCGAAGCTGATGGTCGACATGGCGCACTTCGCCGGCCTCGTCGCGGCGGGCGAGCACCCCAACCCGGTGCCGCACGCCGACGTGGTGACGACGACGATTCACAAGACCCTCGCCGGCCCGCGCAGCGGCATGATCCTCTGTCGCGAGGAGCACGCCAAAGCGGTGGACAAAGCGGTCTTCCCCGGCCAGCAGGGCGGGCCGCTGATGCACACGATCGCCGCCAAGGCGGTGGCGCTGGGGATCGCCGCGAGCGAGGCCTTCGCCGAGCGGCAGCGGCAGACGGTCGCCAACGCCAAGGCGCTCGCAGCCGGCCTCCAGGAGGGCGGCGTGCCGGTCCTGACCGGCGGCACCGACGTCCACCTGGTCCTGGTCGACCTGACGCCGAGCGGGCTCGACGGCAAGACCGCCGAGGACCGGCTCGAGGAGGTCGGGATCACCGTCAACCGCAACGCGATCCCCTTCGACGAGCGACCGCCGATGAACCCCTCCGGCCTTCGAATCGGCACCCCCGCCCTCACCACCCGCGGGATGGGGGAGGAGGAGATGACCGAGATCGCAGCGGTGATCTGCGCGGCGCTGGGTGAGAACTTCGAGACGGAAAGAGACTCGTTGGTCGAGCGGACTCGGTCTCTGATGGACCGCCACCCGCTGTATCCCGATCTCGCTCTTGCGACCGCTTGACGGCCGCGAAAGCTGAGCGGGCCTTGCGCGTATGGGTCGACATGTCGGCGCCGGCCCATGTGCTGGTCCTGCGCCCGATCATCGAGCGCCTGCGCGCCCAGGGGCACGAGGTCGAGGTCACGTCGCGGGACTACGCGCAGACGCAGGCGCTGCTCGAGCTGCACGGGATGCCGCACACGCCGATCGGGCAGCACGGCGGCGCATCTCGCCTACGCAAGGCCTACCGGCTCGGCGCCCGCACGGCGGGGATGGTCCGCTACGGCCGCGGCCGTGCCTTCGACCTGGCCCTCGCCCACGGATCCAACGACCTCGCGATCGCGGCCAAGACGCTCGGCGTCCCCGAGGCCAACATGCACGACTACGAGTACGCGGTCACGCAGCATCGGATCGGCTGCAGGCTGGCGCAGCGGGTGATGTTTCCCGACTCGGTTCCGCTGGAACGGCTGCGCCGCTTCGGCGTCACCGCCGAGAAGCACTTTCCCTACCCAGGGCTCAAGGAGGAGTACTACCTCCACGACTTCGAGCCCGACGCCGAAGCGCTGCGCAAGCTTTCGGTAGACCCTGAGCGGGTCGTCGTGATCGTGCGGCCGCCACCCGACGTCTCGCTCTACCACCGCAAGTCGAACCCGCTCTTTCCCAAGGTCCTCGACCGGCTCGGCAACGACGAGGGGGTGCACGCGGTGGTCCTGCCCCGCACCAAGGAGCAGCGCGCCTTCATCGAAGGCCTGCGGCTGCCCTCGCTGATCGTCCCGCCCGGCGCCGTCGAGGCACAGAGCCTGGTCGCGCTCGCCGACCTGGTCGTCTCGGCCGGCGGCACGATGAATCGCGAGGCGGCGGCGCTCGGCACCCCCGTCTACACCACCTACGGCGGCCGGCTCGGAGGGGTCGACGAAGCGCTGATCCGCTCCGGCCGCATGCGCCCGCTCACCGACCCGCGCGCGATCCAGCTCCAGAAGCGGACGGCCGAGGCGACTCCGACGCGACGAGACCCTAGTCTGCTCGTGGAGACGATCCTCGGAACCGTCGGAGCCGACCATCCCGCGGCAAGCCAAATCCCCAGCTGACTCGCTGAAACTGCCCGACGACGTGCGGGCCGAACTGGAGCGCTTCGTCGCGCTCGCCGGTGACGGGGAACCGCGTCCGGTGGACCGTCTGCTCCGCGCGCTCGACGTGACGATCTCGGGCCTGGCGCTGCTCGTCCTCTCACCGCTGCTGGCGCTGACCGCGCTGGCGATCGCGCTCACCTCCGGCCGCCCGATCCTCTACCACGGGGCGAGGGTGGGGCGGTGCGGGGAGCTCTTCCTCATGTACAAGTTCCGCACGCTGAAGCCTGACGCCGAACTGCGGCTCGGTCCCTACTACGGCGAGGAGCTCTCGCGGCGCACCGAGGAAGAGGTGACCCGCGTCGGCAGGGTCCTGCGCAAGGTCCACCTCGACGAGGTGCCGCAGCTCTGGAACGTCCTGCGCGGCGACATGGCGGTGGTCGGCCCACGGCCGATCCGGCCATCCTTCTTCGCCGAGCTCTGCAAGGAGATCCCCGAGTACTGGCAGCGCCTGGTCGTCCCCCCGGGGGTCACCGGTTTCGCCCAGACCCGCATGACCCGCGAGGAGTCGTGGGCCGACAAGCTGGTCCATGACATGGAGTACATCGCCGACCGCTCGGTCGGCCTCTACTTCAGCGTGCTGCTGGCGACCGTCGGCAAGGTGCTGGGCCGCGGTCCCGCCGCCGCGGGCTAGTCGGCTGCGGCTGACAGACTGCCCGCCCATGTGCGGGATCTGCGGCATAGCGACGGCCGAGCCCGGCGCGCGTCCCGACCTCGAGGCGGTGGCGCGGATGAACGGCCGGCTCGTCCACCGCGGTCCCGACAGCGACGGCGTCTTCGAGGCTGATGGCGTGGCGCTGGCGATGCGGCGCCTCTCGATCATCGACCTCGAGGGAGGCGACCAGCCGATCGCCAACGAGGACGGCTCGGTGACCGTCGTCCACAACGGCGAGATCTACAACTACCGCGAGCTGCGCGCCGAGCTGGAGCGGCGCGGCCACCGCTTCCGCACGCACTCGGACACCGAGGTGCTCGTCCACCTCTACGAGGAGCACGGCGACGAGTTCCTCGAGCGGCTGCGGGGGATGTTCGCGATCGCGCTTTGGGATGCCCGCGAGCGCCGCCTGCTCCTGGCCCGCGACCGCTTCGGCATCAAGCCGCTCTACTACCGCGCCGCCGACGGCGGGCTGTCGTTCGCCTCGGAGCTGAAGGCGATGCTCGAGCTGCCCGGCTTCTCGCGGAGGATCGAGCCGCGGGCCGTCGCCGCCTATCTCGCCTTCAACTCGATCCCGGCGCCCCTGACGATCTTCGCCGAGGCGCGCAAGCTTCCCCCCGGCACGCTGCTCTCCTGGCGGGACGGCGAGATCGGCGAGCGCCGTTACGCGCGACCGGCGCCGGTTCCGGCCGAGCGGGCACGGCGCGGCCCGGCCGGCGCCCTCGCCGACGAGCTGCGCGAGACCCTGCGCGACTCGGTCCGCGCCCACCTGGTCGCCGACGTGCCGGTTGGCGTGCTGCTCTCCGGCGGCGTCGATTCGGCCGGGCTGGCGGCGCTGGCGGCGGGCGAGGAAGGGGCCGGCGTCAAGACGTTCTCGGTCGGCTTCGAGGAGGCCAGCTTCGACGAGCTCGACCGGGCCCGGCTGGTCGCCCGCCGCTACGGCACCGACCACCACGAGATTGTCCTGCGCCCGGACGCGGTCGAACTGCTGCCGAAACTGGTCGAGGCGTTCGACGAGCCGTTCGGCGACTCCTCGGCGCTGCCGACCTACCTCGTCTCCGAGCTGGCGGCGCAGCACGTCAAGGTCGCCCTCTCGGGCGAGGGGGGCGACGAGCTCTTCGGCGGCTACTACACCTACGTCGCGGACCTGTTGGCCGCTCGGGTCGGCCGTTTCGCGCCGCTGGCGGCGCCCCTGGTCGAGGCGCTGCCCAGCTCCGACGCGAAGGTCAGCTTCGACTACAAAGCGAAGCGCTTCGTCCGCGCCGCCCAGCTGCCCCCGCTGGAGCGCCACCACGCCTGGAAGGAGATCTTCTCGGCGGAGACGCGCGGCGCCCTGCTCGCCGCCAGGCGGGAAGGCGCCGCCGACGGCGGCTGGGACCCGGTCGACCTCTACCGCGAGCGCTACGCGGAGACCGCCGGCGCCGAGCCGCTCGCCCGCCTCCAGGACGTCGACCTCGGCATCTACCTGGTCGACGACCTCTTGGTCAAGACCGACCGCTCCAGCATGGCTCACTCACTCGAGCTGCGAGTGCCGTTCCTCGACAACGAGGTCGCCGGCTTCGCGCTCGGCCTCGCGACGCCGCTCAAGGTCCGCGGCCTCGCCAAGAAGCGGTTGCTGCGCCGCGCCCTGGCGCCGTTGCTGCCGCGCGAGATCCTGCGCGGGCCAAAGCAGGGCTTCTCGATCCCGGTGGCCGCCTGGCTGCGCGGCCCGCTCCAGAGTTACGCGCGCGAGGTGCTCGCGCCCGCCAACCTCGAACGCCAGGGCTGCTTCGACTCGGCGACGGTCCGCGGGCTTCTCGACAGCCACTGCGCGGGGCGCGAGGATCTGAGCCGCCAGCTCTGGGGCCTGATCGCCTTCACCCTCTGGTTCGACCGCTACACCTAGGACCCTGATCCCGATGGAGCAGACCCCCGACGCCCTCGACGCGCTCTTCGCCTTCCTCGTCGCGGGCGTGGTGACGCTGGTCCTGACCCCGATGACGATTCGCCTGGCTCAGCGGATCAGGGCGATCGACCTGCCCAACCCGCGCTCGCTGCACGAGCAGCCCACGCCGAAGCTGGGCGGCCTGGCCATCCTCGTCGGCGCGCTGCTGTCGGCAGTGATCTGGCTGCCCTGGGACGCCGAAACCGAGGCGATCCTGGCCGGCGCGGTGGCGATCGCCGCGGTCGGTGTCCTCGACGACCTCTACGACCTCAACGCCGCGGCGAAGCTGCTCGGGCAGACCGCCGCGGTCGTGATCCCGGTCTCGGTCGGGGTGACGGTCGAGAGCTTCACCTTCCCCTTCCTCGGCGCGCTCGATCCCGCCTCCGTCGATCTCGTAACCCTGCCTGGCGGCGGCGCGATCGACATCGGCGACGTCGGCACGACGATCGGCATCGTCGCGATGATCAACGTGATCAACCTGATCGACGGGGTGGACGGCCTCGCCGCCGGCGTCTGCGCGATCGCGGCGCTGACCCTGACCGCGATCGCCCTCTCGCTCGACCGCAACGCGGCGGGCGTGCTCGCGGCGACCGTCGCCGGCGCCTCGCTCGGCTTCCTGCGCCACGGCTTCCCGCCCGCCCGCACCTTCATGGGGGACACCGGCTCCAACCTGCTCGGCTACCT
>DASWMG010000278.1:0-5068 GCA_036399875.1 Solirubrobacterales bacterium | reverse complement strand
TCCGATCCCCTGGACCGCGCCCGACGCTCGCCGCGCCGGCACGATCCACGTTGCCGACGACATGGACTACCTGACCCGCCACGCGAGCGAGCTGGCGATGCACCTGATCCCCGCCCGTCCCTACCTCGTGCTGGGCCAGTACGCCTGCGTCGACAAGACCCGGATGCCCGCCGGCAAGGAGGTTGCATGGGCCTACACCCACGTGCCCCAGCGCTGCGCCGGGGACGCCGCCGGCGAGCTCGGCGGGCGCTGGGACGAGCCCGAGCTGAGCGCCTTCGCCGATCGCGTCGAGGCGGAGGTCGAGCGGCTTGCGCCCGGCTTCCGCTCGCAGATCCGCCACCGGCACGTCCTCGGTCCGCACGAGTTGCAGGCGGCCAACCGCAACCTCGTCAACGGCGCGATCAACGGCGGCACCTCGCAGATCCACCAGCAACTGGTCTTCCGGCCGACCCTCGGCTGGGGTCGGCCCGAGACCCCGGTCAAGCGGCTCTACCTCTGCTCCTCGGCGATCCACCCGGGCGGTGGGGTGCACGGCGCCCCCGGCGCCGCCGGCGCCCGCGCGGCGCTCGGCTGGGACCGCGCCCGCCGCGGCGCCTCGATCGCCGTCCCGGCCGGCATCGCCCTCGCGGCCGTGGCCGGGTTGACGGCCGCCCGGCCGGGTAGCCGCCACTGAGAATGGAACGACCCGTCCTGCACCGCGCCGTCACCGAGCTGGGCGAGAACGAGGCGCTCGACCCGCCGGCCCGCAAGCTGCTCGGCGTCGTGCAGGGGGCGCTCAGGCCGGGTGGCGTCCGCGACGCCCTCAGCGGCACCTTCCTCGGCCACGCGCTGCACCCGCTGATGACCGACCTGCCGATCGGGTCGTGGACGAGCGCCCTCGTCCTCGACGCCGTCGGCGGACGAGAGAGCAGGGGGGCCGCCCGCAAGCTGATCGGCGCCGGCATCCTCGCCTCGCTGCCGACCGCGGCCACCGGCGCGGTCGAGTGGGCAGACAGTGCCGACGGCCGCGCCAGCACGCGCCGCGTCGGTCTCGTCCACGCGGGGGCCAACGTCGCCGCGCTCAGCCTCTTCAGCGCCTCCTACCTGCGCCGTCGGGGCGGGGGAGGGGGCCGCGTACTGGCGCTGGCCGGAGGCGCCGCGCTGGCGGTAGGCGGCCACCTCGGCGGTCACCTCTCCTACGTCAACGGCGAGGGAGTCGCCGTCACCACCTTCGAATCCGGCCCGAGCGAGTGGACGCCGACGATGCCAGAGACCGAGCTGGTGGACGGGCGCCCAGCCTGCGCGGTCGCCGCCGGGACGCCCGTCCTGCTCGTGCGCGAAGGGGAGCGGATCCACGCTCTCGCCAACCGCTGCAACCACCGCGGCGGTCCGCTCCACGAAGGGGACGTCAACGACGGGACGGTCACCTGTCCGTGGCACGGCAGCAGGTTTCGGCTCGCCGACGGCAACCTCGAGCGCGGCCCCGCCGCTTCGCCGCAGCCCGCCTACGAGACGCGGGTCGCCGACGGCCGTGTCGAGGTGCGCCAGGTCACCGACCCGACGCCCTGAGATCGCGCATCCGGAGGCTCGCTAGGAGCTCTGGGACTCGGCAGGGAAGAGCAGCAGGCGAAGGTCCCCGATCAGGGCCTTGGTCAGCGGCTGGTCGCCGCCGAACCTGAGCCGCCCCATCGAGCGGGAGGTCAGCGTCGCCGCCCAGTGGGTCTGGGAGCCGGTTGCCCAGGCGTCGCTGGAGTCCTTCTGGTTGGCGGCGCACGAGACCACCCGTCCCTTGGCGACGACGGCATTTGCTCCCGCGGGGCCTTTCCCGCCGTCATCCATCCGGACGTCCATGCGACAGGAGCCCGACATGCCTACCTCGACCCGCAGCAGTGGCAGCGCGAGCAGGAAGGCGGTGTCGACCTCGATCCGGCTCATCGGCTGGGGGGCGCCGGAAAGGTGCGCCTGCTCCCAGCGAACGGCCGTGGCAAGCGGCACCACGCTGCGTTGCATCCACTCGGTGACGACGTAGGGAGTCCCCTTGGCGCCGTTCGGGCGCACCTCGATCTGGCCTGCCCTGCGCATCGCCGAGAGACGCCGTTCGATCGCGGGGTAGGTGACGCCCCTGAGCTCGTTGGCGAGACCGCTGAGGGAGATCGGGCCGGCCGCCACGCCGTGGAGGACCATCGAGGACCAGCTCTCCGAGAACGACTTGATCGCGGCTTTCCCGGCAGGGCCGTCGAGGAGCAGCGGGCCCTCCGGCATCTGTCCGAGCCATCGCTCCAGCGAGGCGATCACGATCAGAAGGGCCTCGCCCGACTCGGTCAGCGCGTGCTCCGCGATGCCAGGGGAACCGTCGCGACCGCGCTTTACGACCAAGCCGTCGCCTTCGAGGCCCTTGAGGCGGGTCCGGAGGGTGGTCTCGGGCGGGGCGCCGCTGGCGCGGCTCATCTCCGCCAGGCGAAGGGGCCCAGTCGAGAGCTGGCGGAGAATCGTGGAGTTGACCGGGATCGCCAGGAGGGCGAGAGCGGCGCCACCAGACTGCGCCGTGTTCTCGCCGCGGTCGGGTAGGTGGCCACGCGCGGTCAGAGTCCAACGACTATGACAGAAAAAAACAGATTAATTCAGGTAATTCTGAACATCAGAAAGACATGTTCCTAACTATGGATGGCGCGCAGACGGCGTCAGAGGATCTCTGCGAGCCGGCGCGCCAGCGCGTCGGAGACCTGCTCGCGCACGGGGCCCTCGGCGAGCCGCTCGACCAGCGACTCGAGGAAGCCCTCGACGATCACCGATTTGGCAGTCGCCGGGTCGAGTCCGCGCGAGGTCAGGTAGAAGAGCTGGTCGCGGTCGATCTGGGCGACCGCGGCCGCGTGGGTGCAGCGCACGTCGTCGGCTTCGATCTCCAGCCCGGGGATCGCGTCGGCGTGCGCGTCGGGGGAGAGCAGCAGGTTGCGGCTCTCCTGGAAGGCGTCGGTCTGCTGGGCGCCCGGGTCGACGCGGATCATGCCGCGCCAGACGGCGGTCGCGCCGGCGGCGAGCACCCCGCGGAAGGCGAGGTCGGAGTTGGTGTGGGGCGCCGCGTGCTCCTGAGTCGTGTCGTAGTCGATGTGCTGGCCGGCGCCGGCCGCGTAGCCGCCGGTCACCCGCGCTTCGGAGCCCTCGCCGGCGAGGTTGGTCTCCATCCGCACCTTGCCTCGCCCCGAGCCGAAGCCCAGCGCCGTCCAGTCGAGCCGGCCGTCGCGCTCGACCTGGGCGCGCTGCGTCGAGAAGATCCAGGCTCGCTCGGAGATGTCCTGGGTCGAGACGTAGCGCAGGGTGGCGCCCCGCCCGACGTGCAGCTCGACGACGGAATTGAGCAGCGCGTCGGTCTCGTCGCCGGCCGAGCCGGCGTGCTCCCAGATCTCAGCCTCGGCGCCCTCCTCGAGCACGATCAGCGTCCGCCAGAAGACGGCGGCGCCGCTTTCGTCCAGCGGCACCTCGACCCGGATCGGCTCGGCCACCGTGACGCCGCGCGGCACGTGGACGAGCACGCCGTCGCGCCAGGCGCCGTCGTTGCGAGCGACGAAGGGATCGTCACCCGGCGCCAGGCCGCCCAAGCGTCCCTCGACCAGGTCCGGGTGCGAGTCGACCGCCTCGGCGAGCGGGAGCACGGTCGCCCCGTCGGCCGCCGCGATCGTGGCCTCGACCGAGGCGGGCTCGTAGGCGTCGAGGTCGAGCTGCGAGAGGTCGGTGAATTCCCACCCCTTCGTCTTCTGGTCCGGAAGCGGCGGGAGCGTCGCCACGGCGTCAGCCAATCGAGCCCTCCATTTGGAGCTCTATGAGGCGGTTGAGCTCGACCGCGTACTCCATCGGCAGCTCCTTGGTGACCGGCTCGATGAAGCCGTTGACGATCATCTTCGAGGCCTCCTCCTCGTCGAGCCCGTGGCTCTGCAGGTAGAAGACCTGCTCGTCGCCGATCTTGGAGACGGTCGCCTCGTGGCCGACGTCGGCGTCGTTCTCGTCGATGCGGATCGTCGGGTAGGTGTCCGAGCGCGAGTCCTCGTCGAGCAGGAGCGCGTCGCAGACGACTTTGGAGCGCGATTCGCTCGCCCCGTCGGCGACCTCGAGGAGGCCGCGGTAGGTGCTGCGGCCGCCGTCCTTGGAGATCGACTTGGAGAAGATCGAGGACGAGGTGCGCGGCGCGCCGTGGATGATCTTGCCGCCGGCGTCCTGGTGCTGGCCCTCGCCGGCGAAGGCGATCGAGAGGATCTCGCCGTGGGCTTCGGGCCCGAGCAGGTAGATCGACGGGTACTTCATCGTCAGTTTCGAGCCGAGGTTGCAGTCGACCCACTCCATCGTCGCCTTCTCCTGCGCGACGGCGCGCTTGGTGACGAGGTTGTAGACGTTCTGCGACCAGTTCTGGACGGTCGTGTAGCGGACCCGTGAGCTCGGCTTGGCCATGATCTCGACCACGGCCGAGTGCAGCGAGTCGGTCGAGTAGACCGGCGCCGTGCAGCCCTCGATGTAGTGGACGTCGGAGCCCTCCTCGGCGATGATCAGCGTCCGCTCGAACTGGCCCATGTTCTCGGTGTTGATCCGGAAGTAGGCCTGCAGCGGCATCTCGACCTTGACCCCGGCGGGCACGTAGACGAACGAGCCGCCCGACCAGACGGCCGAGTTGAGCGCCGCCAGTTTGTTGTCGTTGGCCGGGATGATCGTCGCCCAGTACTCGCGGACCAGGTCCTCGTGCTCGCGCAGGGCCGTGTCCATGTCGGTGAAGATCACGCCCTGGGCCTCGAGCTTCTCGTTGACCTGGTGGTAGACGACCTCCGACTCGTACTGGGCACCGACTCCGGAGAGGAATTTGCGCTCCGCCTCGGGGATGCCGAGTCGGTCGAACGTGTTCTTGATGTCCTCGGGGACCTCGTCCCAGTCGCGGCTGTTCTTTTCGGAGGCGCGGACGAAGTAGTGGATGTCTTCGAAGTCGATCTGGCCGAGGTTGCCGCCCCAGTTCGGGGTCGGACGGTTTTCGAAGTGTTCGAGCGACTTCAGCCGGAAGTCGCGCATCCACTTCGGCTCGTCCTTGTACTCGGAGATCGATTCGACGACT
>DASWMG010000277.1:0-3440 GCA_036399875.1 Solirubrobacterales bacterium | reverse complement strand
CGACGGCCGAGTCGCCGCCGAGCTTCGACTGCACCCGGCTGGCCAGGTCGAGCAGTTGCTTCTGATCGGCGAGCGCCGCTCGCGCCGCCACCACGCCGACGCCGTCGATTTGGGCGGCCTCGCCGACCAGCCGCTCCGCCTCCTCGGCCTGCTGCTGCTTCGCCGCCTGCTTGGCTCCTGCGCCCGCCTCGCGCAGCCGCTCGGCGGCCCGGCGCGCACCGCCCAGGGGATCCTGCGGGGCACCGAGCAACTCGCCGACCTCCGCCAGGCGCCGCTCTCGCTCGCGGAACCAGTCGATCGCGGCCGGGCCGGTCACCGCCTCGATTCGCCGCACGTTGGCCGAGCTCGACCCCTCGGCGACGACTTTGAAGATGCCGACCTCGGCGGTGTTGGCGACGTGGGTGCCGCCGCAGAGCTCGCGCGAGACTCCGTCCACCTCGACCATCCGCACCCACTCGCCGTATTTCTCGCCGAACAGGGCCATGGCGCCGAGCTTCTCGGCCTCCTCGCGCTCCATCTCCAGCCAGCGCACCGGCCGACTGGCCTTGATCCACTCGTTGACGCGGTCCTCGACGGCGCGGAGCTCCTCGGCGCCGAGCGCCTGCCCGTGGGTGAAGTCGAAACGCAGCTTGTCCGGGCGAACGGCCGAGCCAGCCTGGCGCACGTGGTCTCCGAGCCGCTCGCGCAACGCCGCGTGCAGGAGGTGCGTCGCGGTGTGGTTGCGCATCGTCGCGTGGCGGGCCTCGTGGTCGACCACCGCCTCGACCGCGGTCCCCGGGTCCGGGGACGGCCCCTCGACCTCCAGCGCCTGGTCGTCGCCAACGCGGTAGACGTCGACCACGCGCGCCTCGCCGCCATCCCAGCGCAGCACGCCGGCGTCGGCGACCTGGCCGCCGCCCTCGGCGTAGAAAGGGCTCTCCTCGAGCTTGACCAGGGCCCGTCCGTCCTCCGGCGCGGCAGCGGCGACGCCGGTCGTCGCGCGCAGCGCCTCGTAGCCAACGAAGCGGGCCGGCGGGGCCTCGGCGGCGAAGGCGATCACCGTCTCGTGACGGTCCTCGGAACCGTGCGCGGTCGCGGCCCCCGTGCGCGCCCGCTGCCGCTGCTCCTCCATCAGCTCCTCGAAGCCGGCGTCGTCGACCGCCAAGCCCCGTTCGGCCACCAGCTCCTTGGTGAGGTCGTAGGGGAAGCCGTAGGTGTCGTGCAGCTTGAAGGCGTCGGCCGCGTCGATCCACGACGTCCCGGCCTCCTTCGCCTCCGTGACGAGCCGGTCGAGCAGCTCGCTGCCGCGCTCCAGGGTGCGTCCGAAGCTCTCCTCCTCGTCGCCGACCCAGCGCGCGATCGACTCGCGCTCCTCGGCCAGCTCCGGGTAGACGTCCGCCATCGTCTCGATCGTGCGCTCGGCGAAGCGGCCGAGCCAGGGCGCCTCGAGGCCGAGCGTGCGGCCCTGCTGGATCGCGCGGCGCATGATCCGCCGCAGGATGTAGCCGCGGTCCTCGTTGGAGGGGACGACCCCGTCGGCGATCAGGAAGGCGGCCCCGCGCGAGTGGTCGGCGACGATCCGCATCGCTCGCGTCACCGCGCCGCCCTCCTCGTAGCGGCGGCCCGACATCTCCTCAGCGAGCTCGACCAGCGGCCGCATCAGGTCGGTCTCATAGACGGAGGGGACGTCCTGGAGGATCGCCGCCATCCGGTCGAGGCCCATGCCGGTGTCGATGTTGCGCATCGGCAGCTCGGTGAGCGTGCCGTCCTCGCCGAGGTCGTAGGTCATGAAGACGTGGTTCCAGAACTCGAGGAAGCGGTCGGTGTCGTCGCCAGGGCGCTCGTCCGGCCCGCCGAAGCTCTCGCCGCGGTCGAGGTAGAGCTCCGAGCAAGGACCGCAGGGACCGCTCGGCCCCGCCTGCCAGAAGTTGTCGGCGCGGCCGAGGCGCACGATCCGCTCCTCGGGCATGCCGACCGAGCGCCAGATCTCGATCGCCTCCTCGTCCGGTCCCAGCCCCAGCTCCTCGTCGCCGCCGAAGACCGTGGCCCAGATCCGCTCGGGATCCATGCCGAAGCCCTGGGTCGAGAGCTCCCAGCCCCAGGGGATCGACTCCCGCTTGAAGTAGTCGCCGAAGCTCCAGTTGCCGAGCATCTCGAAGAAGGTGAGGTGGCGGGCGGTGTTGCCGACCTCCTCGATGTCGGTGGTGCGGAAGCATTTCTGCACGTCGGCGAGGCGGCGCGCCGGCGGCTCCTCGCGGCCGAGGAAGTAGGGC
Organism: Solirubrobacterales bacterium; assembly: GCA_036399875.1. Lineage (GTDB taxonomy): Bacteria > Actinomycetota > Thermoleophilia > Solirubrobacterales > 70-9 > VRUE01. The sequence continues at coordinate 1,188 of DASWMG010000277.1, read as the reverse complement.
TTGAAGGGCTGCATGCCGGCGGTCGTCAGCAGCACCGATGGGTCGTGCGCCGAGGGCACCAGGGATGCCGAGGGCACGATGCGGTGCCCCCGTTGCTCGAAGAACGACAGGTAGGTGTCGCGGATCTCCTTCGCCCTCATTGGAGGGGAGCCTAAGGGTTCTCAACGGGGCTTCTAAGACAGCGCTGACGCCCGGGATTGTTGACCGTTTGAAGCACTGACCTCGATGGCCCTACCCTTGACTGGATGGCTTTGCATGTCCGGACGGCAAAGAGATGACCGAAGCCGCTGCCTCGGGCCCCTCCAGGGGTCGGGTGGCCAACGTGCCGCTGCGCGCCCCGGCGCGGCTGCTGCCCGACGAGCGGCTCTCGCGACGGGCCACGACGGGCGACCGGGGGGCCATCGAAGAGATCTTCCGGCGCTACCACCAAGATCTCTACCGCTTCTGTCTGGCGACGGTCTCCAACCAGCAGGACGCTCAGGAAGCGCTCCAGAACACGATGGTGAAGGTGATGCGAGCGCTGCCCGGCGAGCAGCGCGAGATCAAGCTGAAGCCATGGCTCTTCCGGGTCGCGCGCAACGAGGCGATCGAAACGATGCGCAAGCGTCGCGACACGGTCGAGCTGGGGTCGACCCAGATCGCGGCCCCCTGGGAGATCGCCGACGCGGCGAGTGCCCGAGCGCGGCTGCGCGATCTCTTCTCCGACCTGGGCGAGCTGCCCGAGCGGCAGCGCTCGGCCCTGGTGATGCGGGAGCTGTCCGGGCTGGACTTCGACGAGATCGGAGAGGCCTTCGGCACGAGCGCGGCCGTGGCGCGCCAGACGCTCTACGAGGCGCGTCAGAGCCTCCGCCAGATGGACGAGGGACGTGAGATGAGCTGCGAGAGCATCCGCAAAGCGATCTCCGACGCCGATGGCCGCGTCACCCGCCGGCGCGACATCCGCGCCCACCTGCGCGACTGCGCCGGCTGCGGGGCATTCCGCGACGACATCTCCCAACGCCGTGAGGGTTTCGCGGCGATTTCGCCGCTGCCGGCTGCCGCTGCGCTCGGCCTGCTCCAGGGGGTCCTGGGCGGGGAGGCGGCAGGCGGAGCGGCCTTGGCGAGCGGCGCCGGCGCAGCTGCCGGCGGCGGCACGGCTGCCGGCGGGGGAGTTGCGGCCGGCGGCGGTGCGGCCGGCGGCGGTGCGGC
>DASWMG010000276.1:0-8577 GCA_036399875.1 Solirubrobacterales bacterium | reverse complement strand
CCCTCATGAGCGTCTATTCGATCCAGATGCCCTTCGGATTGCCCGATGTGTCCTCGCCGCTCAATGTGATCGAGCCGCTCATCGTGCCGTTGTTGCCTTCCCCGCCGACTTCACAGCCGTCGCGGGTGTATTTGATCCCTTCGAGTGTCCAGGTCAGCAGCAGGTCGCGCCCCGTGCCGGCCCCTTCCTCTTTGTAATCGACGGCCCCACCGGCGGTCTGGGCAGGAATTGTGATCGTGCAGCCTTCCGGGAATTTGTCGATTGTTGTTTCGATCGATTTCCCGGCCGGGCACTCGATGTCGACTTGCCCGCTGCTTTCGGAGCCCGTGTTTGTGATGATGTAGGCGCAGCCATTCGTATGGGTTGTCCATTCCCGGCCGGAGCCGCTGCATCCGCCGTAAGCGGGGATGACTGTGATCTGCGTGCTGGTCGTTGCAGCCGCTGTGCCGTCCAGCGTGGCGGTCGAGCATTCAACCGTGCCGAGCAGGACGCCAAAGGTCATTTTGTGCGTAGCAACTTTAGTCCCTGTCAGCGCCGTGTGGCTATTTTCAAACCGGAACCGGCGTTCTTCAGAACCTATCGCTTCGATGCCGGTCGCAACTCCACCAGTTGTGTTCTTTCCGGTGAGAATTATCGAGCCCGTGAAATTGAAAGTGTGATTTGTGCCGAGGAATATGCAAGCTTTGTCCTCATAATTAACCGCAACCTGAGCTGTGAAGTCAATTGTGAGCGCTGGCTTTCCACTTTCAGTGATCTTTGTGTACGCGACCCCCTGCGAGAACGTCTGGGGCGGCAGTTTGATCGTGCAGTTGAAGTGTGTGATTTCGAGCTGTTTGCCAACCGGACAGCTCAGCTGCATTGTGTTGTCAGTACTTGCTTTTTTTCCGATTTTCAAGACGTAGCTGCAGCCGTTGATGTCGTAGATCACGTCCCCTTCGGTCCCCGAAGATGTCCTACAGCCGCTGTAGGTCGGGGCCAGTGCAACTTCCGTAACTGTCGTCGTGGTCGTTGTTCCCGAGTAGGTGGCTTTCCCACATTCGATTGGCGTGCCGGAGCCCTCTGCGAATTTCGTCGTGTGCCCGCTCGCTTTGACCTCGGTCCCTTCCCACGCCGTGTGCGCCGTTTCGGAGGTGAAGTGCCCTCCGGTTTCCGCCGATGCCGCAGCCGGCGCCACGACGAGACACGCCGCGAGCGCGAGCGCCAGGCTTAGTGCCCTGCTGGTCCTTCCCATGATCTTCTCCCCTTGGAGCGCAGGGCCGCGCTTCGAGGGCGACCCCTGTTGGCCTCAGAACTACATGCTCAGGGGAAGCTGAGCAACCAGAGACAACCTTAGGCTAAATAAACAGGGGACTACTCGAACACCGCGCGCTCCACCGCGCTCAGGTCGTTCTCGCAGTTCACCACCGAAGGCGCTTTCGAGAGAGCCGTATCCGGGTCCTTGAGCCCGTGTCCCGTCAGCACGCACACGACCGACTCCGGCGACTCCGCCCCGTCGACCGTCGGCAGGCCGTGGGCGAGGAGGCCCGCCACCGACGCCGCCGAGGCCGGCTCGCAGAAGACGCCTTCACCTGCCGCCAGCCAGCGGTAGGCGTCGAGGATCTGGTCGTCGCTCACAGCAGCGACGCGGCCGCGCGAGGCGGTGAAGGCAGCCATCGCCTCCTCCCAGCGCGCTGGGTTGCCGATCCGGATCGCCGACGCCACCGTCTCCGGCGAGGCGACGGGGCTGCCGGTGACCAGCGGCGCCGCGCCCTCCGCCTGGAAGCCGTAGAGGATCGGCGCCGTCTCCATCTCCTGGAAGCCGCGCCAGTAGGCGGTAACGTTGCCGGCGTTGCCGACCGGGATCGCGAGCGCGCCGGGCGCTCCCCCCAGCTCCTCGACCACCTCGAAGGCGGCCGTCTTCTGGCCCTCGATCCGGTACGGGTTGACCGAGTTGACCAGCTCGATCGGGTGCCGCTGGGCCAGCTCGCGGACGATCGCCAGCGCGTCGTCGAAGTTGCCCCGCAGCGCGATCACGCGCGCACCGTGCATCAGCGCCTGCGCCAGCTTGCCGATCGCGATCTTCCCCTCCGGCACGATCACCGCCCCGCGCATGCCGGCCCGCGCCGCGTAGGCCGCCGCGCTTGCCGCGGTGTTGCCGGTCGAAGCGCAGATCACCGCCTCCGCCCCGCGCCCCTTCGCCCGCGAGACCGCCACCGTCATCCCCCGGTCCTTGAAGGACCCGGTCGGGTTGGCCCCCTCGAACTTGAGGTAGGCGCGCACCCCCAGCCGCTCCGAGAGCCGCGGCGCCTCGATCAGCGGCGTCGAGCCCTCGTTGAGGCTGACGACAGGGTCGTCGGGCTCGAGCGGCAGGCGGTCCCTGTAACGCTCGATCAGCGGGACCGTCAAACGAACTCCTCCTCGATCACACGGATCGCGCGGGGCGGCGAGCGCAGCTCGGGGAGCTCTCCGATCGCTTCCAGCGCCGCGGCGAAGCGCGACTCCAGGCACTCGTGGACGACCATCACGAGACGGGCGTCGTCGCCGATCCCCCGCTGTAGCACGCTCTTGACCGAGATCTCGCGCTCGCCGAGCAACTGCGCGATCCGCGCCAGCACGCCCGGTTGGTCCGCCACCTCCAGGTGGAGGTAGAAGGACGAGGTGACGTCGCTGACGACCGGCAGGACCTCACGGGTCCCGTGCACCGGCGCCTCGCCAGCCAGGATCGAGACGAGGTCGCCGAGCACCGCCGAGGCGGTCTCCATACCCCCCGCACCCGGCCCGGACATCGTCACCTCGGTGATCGCCGGCGCCTCGACCATCACCGCGTTGAACGGCCCCTCGACCGGAGCCAGGGGATGGCCGCCGTAGAGGAAGCAGGGGAAGACGCGGACGCTGATCCCGGAGTCGCGCCGTTCGGCGACGCCGAGCAGCTTCAGCGACAGGCCGAACTCCTTGGCGTAGGCGATGTCGTCGGGCTGGATCGACTCGATCCCCTCGTAGGCGACCTCGTCGAGCGTCACCGGGGAGTGGAAGGCGAGACGGGCGAGGATCGCCATCTTCGCCGCGGCGTCGGCCCCGCCCACGTCGTCGCTGGGGTCCGCCTCCGCGTAGCCCAGCTCCTGTGCGCGAGCCAGCACGTCCTCGTAGGCCGCGCCGGTCGTCGTCATCTCACTGAGAATGAAGTTGGTGGTGCCGTTGACGATGCCGAAGACCTTGTCGATCTCGGTGACGCCGAAGCTCTCCTGGATCACCCGGACGATCGGAATCACGCCCGCGACCGCCGCCTCGAAGCGGAGCTGTACGCCGGCCTCGCGCGCCGCCTCGAACAGCTCGTCCCCGTGCTGGGCGAGCAGTTGCTTGTTGGCGGTAACCACCGGCTTGCCCGCCCGCAACGCCCGCAGCACGTAGTCGCGGGCCGGTTCGGTCCCACCGATCAGCTCGACGACCAGGTCCGAGCCGTCGAGGATTACGCCGAAGTCGCCCTCGCCGCGAGTCAGGACCCCTGCCAGCTCGGGCCGCTGCCCGGTCGCCGCCTCGACCGCCTCGGCCCGCTGCTCGACCAGCTCGGCGAAGGCGCGGCCGACCGTTCCGTGCCCCAGCAGCCCGATCCGAACGCGATCAGGCGCCATCGTCTACGTCACGGGAGGTCAGGTCCTCGTAGGTCTCGCGCCGCACGACGACGCGCGCCTCGCCGTCGCGGCAGAAGATCACCGGCGGGCGCGTGACCCCGTTGTAGTTGCTGGCCATCGCGTAGCCGTAAGCGCCGGTCGCCGGCGTCACCAGCACGTCGCCCGGCGCCGGCTCCGCCAGCATCGCATCGCGGACCAGCACGTCGCCCGACTCGCAGTGCATGCCGGCGATCGTCACCAGCGTCTCGGCCGGCGCATCGGCGCGATCGGCGATCAGCGCTTCGTAGCGCGACCCGTAGAGCATCGGCCGCATGTTGTCCGACATCCCGCCGTCCACCGCCACGTAGGTCCGCACGCCGGGAATCTCCTTGACCGTGCCGACCCGGTAGATCGTCACGCCGGAGTTGCCGACCAGCGAACGCCCCGGCTCGACCAGGATGCGCACTCCATCGCCGAAGACGTCGCGCACGCCGCGCACCTTGACCTCGACGTAGGAGTCGATCGAGGGCGGCTCGTCCGTGGCGGCGTAGGCGATGCCGAGACCACCGCCGACGTTGACCACCCGGCACCACTCGCCGGCCAGGTCGCCGATCGCGCGGATCGCCAGCCGGTAGGGCTCCAGCTCGAAGATCTGCGAGCCGATGTGGGCGTGCAGCCCGACCAGCTCCAGCTTTCCGGAGCCCAGCACCCGCTCGATCGCCCGCGCCGCCAGGCCGTCCTCGAGCCCGAAGCCGAACTTCGAGTCGAGCTGGCCGGTCTGGACGTAGTCGTGGGTCGACGGCTTGATCCCCGGGGTGACGCGGATCAGAACCTTCTGCGGACCCTCGAGCAGCCGCTCGCAGCGCTCGATCTCGTCGAACGAGTCGAGGATCAGGTGGCCGACGCCGGCCCGCGCCGCGAAGAGGATCTCCTCGTCGCTCTTGTTGTTGCCGTGCATGTGGATACGGGCGGGATCGAACCCGGCCCGCAACGCCATGTGCAGCTCGCCGCCGGAGGCGACATCGACCGACAGACCCTCCTCCGCGAAGAGCCGGTAGGCCGCGGTGCAGGGGAAGGACTTGCTGGCGAAGAGGACTTCGAAGTCGTCGGTGCGGCGCTCGAACGCCTCGCGGTAGGCGCGGGCGCGAGCGCGCATGTCGTCCTCGGCGTAGACGTAGGCGGGGGTGCCGAACTCGGCCGCCAGCTCAACCAGGTCGCAGCCGGCGATCTCGAGATGACCGTCCTTGCCGATGCGGCTGCCCGTCGGGTACACGGGCGAGCCCGCGATCGGGTCGACCACCGCTGCCTGTCCGTGCTCCGCCATGGCACGGCATTGTGACGGGAAACCGTGTCAGCCCGGGTCAGGGAGTTCCGGGGAGCACGCCCTCGACCGATTCGACGGTTTCGTCGACGGCCTGGCCGGCGGCCGATTCGGCCCCGACGGTTCCTTCGACCACGCCTTCGGTCGTCTCGGTGACCCCGGCGCCGCCCACCACGCCGCCGGTCGCGGTATCCACTCCGGACACCGTGTCGTTGACGGTGCCAGCGACCGTGCCGGACGGCGACGAGCCGCCGCCGCCTCCGTCTCCGCCGCCACCATCCGTCGAGCCGCCGCCCGAGCCGCCACCTGCGCCACCACCCGGGCTCGACGCGGTCCCGGCCGGTGAACCGCTGCCGCCCTGAGGCGAGCCGCCGGGCTCACCCGGTGCGCCGGGCGAAGGGTTGCCGGGAGAAGAACCGGGCCGGGGGATCGCGCTGCCGCCCGGGGCCGCGCCGCCGGCGAGCCCTTGGGACCCGTCGGCACCGACGCCTGCGCTGTCGTCTTTCCCGGCCGCTCCAGCTTTCGCGCCGCCGGCTCCAACATCGCCGCCAACCGCGACGCCAGCCGGAGCGACGGGCAGGCCCGCAGCGGCGTTCGCGGCCGGCGACGACTCGTCACCGCCGATGCCGAGCGGCCAGTCGCGGATCGCCTGCGCCGAGACGAGCAGGACGAAGGCGACGATTGCGACGACGACCAGTGCCGTCCCCGAGACGGCGCCGACCATGTAGGAGTGGGCCTGTCGGATCAAGCTCTTGCCTCCAAACAGATCTCATACCCAGTCGCCCCCCATCCAGCCGCCGGGCACTACCAACTAATCGGAGTTTCTACGGCGGCCCGCTGCGGCTACAGGTAGCCCAGCGGATCCGTCGGCGCGCCGTTGATCCGCACCTCGAAGTGGAGATGATCGCCGTAGCAGTGCCCGGTACAGCCGACGTAGCCGATCACGTCGCCCTGCGAGACGCTGCCCGAGGTGACCGCGAACGAGGACTGGTGCGCGTAGCACGTCTGCAGCCCGCCGCCATGGTCGAGGCAGGTGAAGTTGCCGTAGCCGCCGCTTTCGGCTTCCGATTGGACGAGCACGACCGAGCCGGAGGCCGCGGCGCGGATCGGCGTGCCAGTGGGCACCGCGATGTCGATGCCCTCGTGCATCCGCCCCCAGCGGGGCCCGAAGCCCGAGACGACGGGGCCGTCCACAGGCCAGATCAGCTGCCCGGAGCCGTACCTGATCGGCCCGGCGGGCAGCGGCGCCGACGCGCTCGACTGAAGCGTGGCGGCGAGTTCAGCCGAGATCTCGGCCATGTCCGCCTCGAGGTGATCCTCGTGCTCGCTGATCTTGCTCAGCGCTTCCTCGCGCTGGCGGCGTGCCGCGACCAGCTCGCTCTGACGGCTCTGCACCGCCGCCCGGGCGCCGGCCAGTGCCTGCTCTTCGGCGGCGATCGCGTCGCGCGCCGCTTCGATCCGGTTCTTGGTCGTGCGCAGCCGGGCGACCGTGCGCTTGATTTCGTCGCGCAGGTCGCGGACCCGCAGGACGACCGCTTCGTCGAGCCCGTTGATCCGGCTCAGGTACTCGCTGCGGTCGACAAGCTCGTCGAACCCCTCGGAACTGACGATCACGCTGAGGACGTCCGGGCTGCCCGCCTGGTAGATCGCCACGAGGTGCTCGCGCAGCGCCACCAGCGCTCGTTTGAGCCGCGCTTTCACCTCGGCGAGGTGACGCTTGGCCTGCGCCAACTCGGCGACCGCCGAATCGAGCTCGGCCTGCTTGGCTTCGAGCCGCACGCGGACTTCTTCCTCGCGGGCACGCAGAACCGCAACCTCCCTGGTCAGCGCTTCGATCTCGTCGCGGTAGCGCGAGATGGTCGTCGTCAGGACGCCCTTGCGCTCCCGCACCTCGGAGAGCTTCGATTCCTTCTCGCTGAGCTTTTCGCTGAGGTCCTCAGCCGGCGCGGTGCCGCTCCCGCCGAGCAGCACGACAAGCGCCGCCACGATGGCGACCGAGGCCACCGTGCCAAGGCGAGTCTTGAACATGGCCCCGGAGGCTAGCCAACCAGACATCCGGCCAAGCGGGGTTGCGGGCCGGGTGCAATGCCGCTTGCGCTACGCCGCGACCGGCTCCGCCGGCGGCGTGCCGCTCTTGGCGGCCGCCTCCGCCGCGACCTCGGCCGCATACCCGAGCCGCTCGCCGTATTCGCGCGCCTGCATCCGCGAGATGACCATTCGCTGGATCTCGGCCGTGCCCTCGAACAGCTGGTAGATCTTGGCGTCGCGGAAGAACTTCTCCAGCGGGCACTCGGTGCTCCAGGCATCGGGACCGACCAGGTCCATCAGCGTCGTCGTCGCCCACATCGTCACGTCACCCGCCTTGAGCTTGGACATCGAGCCCTGGCCGCCCCGCATCGGCATCCCGTTGCGGCCCATCCACGCCGCCCGCTGGACCAGGAGGCGCGCGCCTTCGATCTCGGTGGCGACGTCGGCGAGCGTCTGCTGGATGCGCTGCTCCTGCAGCAGCGGCCTCCCGCCTTCGGTGCGCCCGTCGAGCCACTCGAGCGTCCACTCGTAGGCGGCCTGGGCGATGCCGAGCGCCGAGGCGCCGACCAGCGGTCGCGTCACCTCGAAGGTCGCCAGCGCGTCGGCGCCGCGCGATTTCTTGCCTTCGCGGCCGCGCTGCAGCTTCTTCTCGAGCTTCTCGTCGCCGCCCAGCAGGCAGTCGCCGGGGACGCGGCAGTTGTCGAGGACGATCTCGGCGGTGTGCGAAGCGCGGATGCCGAGCTTCGACTCCTTTTTGCCCTGGCTCAGCCCCGGCGTGTCTTTGGGGACGACGAAGGACGCCTGGCCGCGCGTGCCGAGGCTCGGATCGACGGTGGCGACGACGACGTGGACGTCGGCGATGCCGCCGTTGGTGATGAAGACCTTGGTCCCGTTCAGGACCCACTCGTCGCCGTCACGCCTGGCGGTCGTCTTCAGGCTCTTGACGTCGGAGCCGGCCTGCGGCTCGGTCACCGCGTAGGCGCCGAGCTTGACCTCGTCGGCGTTGCCGAAGCACTCCGGCACCCAGCGGGCGATCTGCTCGGGGGTCCCGGAGGAGGCGACACCGGCCGCCGCCAAACCCGAGCCGGAGATCGCCAGCGCGATCCCGGCGCAGCCCCAGTGGAACTGTTCGGCCGAGATGACCTGCATCTGACCCTCCCCGTCGGAGGCGGAGCGCTGGATCGCCTCCAGCGTGCCGAAGCCCTGCCTGCGGGCCTCCTTGATGACCTCCCAGGGGATGCTCTCCTCTTCGTCGTGCTTGCGCGCCGCGGGGCGAATCACGTCGCGGGCGAAGGCCCGGCAGCGATCTTTGTACTCCTGCTGCTCGTCGTTCAGTGCGAAGTCCATTCGAGCCCCCTCGTCGCGCGCTTTTGCCGTTGATTGACTGGTCAGTCAACCAGTCAAAGGAAGGTTAGCTGACTGACCAGCCAGTCCGGGACACACGACAGAGCTGGCTGGCTGGATAGCGTTGCCGACGATGGCGCGCCCTATCAACGCGGACCTGCCCCGGGCCGCCCAGTCCCAGGGGGCCGGAGCGTCCCCGCAGCCACCGCGACACCCCCGGAGGCGACGGAGGCGACAACCGGTCCCCGCCGCGCTGAAGGCGATCGCCGGCCTCTTTCTCCTCGCGCTCGTCTTCAT
>DASWMG010000275.1:0-1966 GCA_036399875.1 Solirubrobacterales bacterium | reverse complement strand
CTGGAGCCCCTGCCGGAGGGAGTCGCCGTGCGGCGCGGCAACCGCGGCAGGCGCGAGATGACGCTCTGGTTCGTGACCGAGCGGGCCACCTTCGAGCGGCGCCTCGACAGCGTCGCCGAGGCCGTGGGCGAGGGCACCCTCTGGATGGCCTGGCCGAAGCGCTCCTCGGGCGTCGAGACCGACATCACCGAGGACACGATCCGCGACGTCGTCCTGCCCCGCGGTCTGGTCGACACCAAGGTCTGTGCGATCGACGAGACCTGGTCGGGCCTGCGCCTGACCCGCCGCCGCTCATAGGGCGTTCGCGGAAGCGGACTTTTTCAGCGCCGCTGGTTTAGGGTCGCGCCATGCCGGACACCCTGCTGAGCCTGGGCATTGCCGTTGCGTTCGTCTTGCCCGGGTTCGTGATGGCCGATCTGGCCGAGAGCCGGCGCGCCACGAGAGCCGCGCGCAGCGACCTGGAGCTCGTGCTGCGAGGGCTTCTCTATGCCGTCGTCCTGCAAGCTCTCGTCGCCCTCACCGGCTGGACCGAGGAGGTCGTGGACGACGTCGAGCGGAGCGGGTGGCAGAGTCACATCGTCGAGCTGACCCTCTTCGCGCTGGTTGTAGGGGTCGTCGTGCCGACCGCCGTCGGCCTGGTCTTGTCGTGGTGGCTTCGTCGCGCGGAGCAGGCCGGCAGGCTGCGGATCTGGCATTACGCCTTCGGCGCCCGTGACTACCGCGAGGCCTGGGATTACGTCTTCGGCAGTCAGGACGGCGCCTATCTCCTGCTCACCCTCGCGGGGGACGACTCCTCGCGCCATTTCCTCGCCAAGTACGGACAGGAATCGTGGGCATCGCAGGCGCCCACGAGGCCGCAGGAGCTGTACGTCGAGGAAATTTGGCCGGCCGATGCCGCCGGCGTCGTCAAGCTGAGCGACCTCGAAAGGCAGCCGCCTCGGGGGATGTGGATCAGCGCCGAGAAAATCGACCGGATGGAGGTCCTCGGGTGAGCGGCGCGCGGGCTGCGGCGGCGCGGCCGACTCCTATACTCGGCGCCATGGCTTTCCTCAGTCGCAGGCATCGGCCGGATACGTCGATCATCAAGGAGGGCGGCTACCAACCGACCTCGGATCCGGGCCCGGTGCCGCCGAGCCTGGTGCGAGATTCCGGTGACACGGACGCTCCGTTCGAGTTGACCGAGGAGGGGGTCAAGGTCCTGTCGCGATGGAGCGACGTTCTCAAGCCCGCCGACAGGCGGAAGATCGTCGAGTTCGTGCTGGAGGACGAGGCGAGTCCGATCGAGATGGCCGAGGCGTTGGGCAAGGACCTGGCGACCACGGCTTACCACGTCAGGTGCTTGGAGAAAGAGGGAGTTCTCGAGCGGGCCCGGCTGGAGCAGCGTGAGGGTTCCGTTGAGCACTTCTACCGGCTGTCGGACGATCTGCTTCCACTCCTTCGAGGCGCGTCCGTCGCCGCGGGCCGGCAGGTCGGCGGCTCACTCCGGCGCTGAGCAAGGCGCCTTCCTCCCGGTAAGGGGTCTCGTTGCACGAGCCGATGCATCAGGCGCTTGCCGCGCCTACATAAGATCGCTGGACGATGGCCGGTTACGACCCAAAATCGATCGAGCGCAAGTGGCAGGAGGTGTGGGCCGGGGAGCGCACCTGGGAGGTCGCCAACCCCGGCCAGCCGGGCTTCGAGGCCGACAAGCCGAAGTCCTACGTGCTCGAGATGCTGCCCTACCCCTCGGGTGAGCCCCACGTCGGCCATCTCAAGTGCTACGCGGTCGGCGACGCGATCGCCCACTTCCGCCGCCGCCATGGCTTCGAGGTGATCCACCCGATGGGCTACGACGCCTTCGGCCTGCCGGCGGAGAACCACGCGATCAAGACGGGCCAGCATCCGCGCGAGTCGACGAATGCCGCGATCGCCGAGTTCCAGCGCCAGTTCCGCAGCTGGGGCGTCTCGATCGACTGGACACGCGAGT
>DASWMG010000274.1:0-1851 GCA_036399875.1 Solirubrobacterales bacterium | reverse complement strand
ATCCCGGAAGGCCCGGGCCAGAACCTCGCCGCCTGCCTCAAGCCGGGCCAGGAGCTGAAGCAGGCCTACGACGCCGACCCCGTCGTCCGCGAGATCGTCGATCTCGCAAAGCCGCTCGAAGGACTCGTGCGCCAGGACTCGATCCACGCCGCCGCGGTCGTGATCGCCGACCGGCCCCTGCAGGAGATCGTGCCCCTTCAGCTCGCCGAGGATCGCAGCGCCCCCGGGAACGGCAACGGGAATGGGAGCGGCGCCAAAGGCGAGCGCCAGTACAAGGTCGTCACCCAGTACTCGATGGGGCCGATCGAGGAGATCGGCCTGCTCAAGATGGACTTCCTCGGCCTCCGCAACCTCGACGTGATCGAGGACGCGGTCGAGATCGTGTGCCGCTCGCGCGGGGTCGAGCTCGACATCGCCGCGATTCCGATGGACGACGCCAAGACCTTCGAGATGCTTTCGCGCGGCGACGGCACCGGCGTCTTCCAGCTCGAGTCAGACGGCATGCGCGACGCGATGAAGCAGGTGCGGCCGACCGAGTTCGACGACATCGTGGCCCTCGTCTCGCTCTACCGGCCCGGGGCGATGAAGTACATCCCCGCCTACGCGAAGGGCAAGCGCGACCCCTCCTCGGTCACCTATCCCGACGAGCGGCTGCGGCCGATCACCGAGCCGACCTACGGCTGCGTCCTCTACCAGGAGCAGTTGATGGAGATCGCCAAGCGGATGGCCGGTTTCAGCCCCGCCGAGGCCGACGACCTGCGCAAGGCGATCGGCAAGAAGAAGCGCGACCTGATGGCGACGATGAAGGCCAAGTTCCTGGAAGGAATGGAGGCCTCGGGCACGGCCGCCAAGGTCGCCAAGGACATGTGGTCCCTGATGGAGGCCGCCGCCGACTACTCCTTCAACAAGTCTCACGCCGCCTGCTACGCCCTGATCGCCTATCGGACCGCCTATCTCAAGGCGAACTACCCGGCCGAGTACATGGCGGCGGTCATCTCCTCGGTGATGAACACCAAAGACAAGGTGCCCTTCTTCGTCAATCGCTGCGAGGAGATGGGGATCGAGGTGCTGCCGCCCGACGTCAACTCCTCCGGCCACGACTTCGTGGTCTCCGAGAAGGCGATCCGCTTCGGCCTCGACGCGGTCAAGAACGTCGGCCACGCGGCGGTCGAGGCGATCCTGCGCGCCCGCGAGGACGCTCCGATCGCCTCGATCTGGGACTTCTGCGAGCGGGTCGACGCGCGGGCCGTCAACAAACGGGCGATCGAATGCCTAATCAAGTGCGGCGCCCTCGACTCGACCGGGGCCACCCGCAAGGGAATGCTCGAGGCGCTGCCCGCCGCCCAGTCCGCCGGGCAGAAAGCGCAGGAGGACGCCCAGCTCGGCCAGGGCTCTATCTTCGACTTCGGCGGCGACGGAGGGAGCGAGCAGGGCGCTTCGACCTCGCAGCACCGACCGCCGCTCTCCGCCGTCGAGTTCGACCAGCGCGAGCTGCTGGCGATGGAGAAGGAGACGCTGGGGACCTACCTCTCCTCGCACCCGTTGACCGAGGTGCGCGAGGCGCTGCGGGCGCGGGTCGACTGCTCGCTCGCCGAGCTGGCCAACAAGCCCGACGGCGCCTGGGTGACGGTCGGCGGGATCGTCGCCGAGTGCAAGAAGATCCGCACCAAGAGCGGCAACCAGATGATGTTCGCGACGCTCGACGATGTCGAGGGCCAGGTCGAGATGCTGGTCTTCAAGGCCGACCAGTCCGAGAGCGCCGAGGTGATCCAGCCCGACGCGATCGTCCTCGTCCGCGGCCGCCTCGACCACAAGGATCGCGGCGAGACGAAGCTGGTCGTGCAGGAGGCG
>DASWMG010000273.1:0-10167 GCA_036399875.1 Solirubrobacterales bacterium | reverse complement strand
GCCCCGGCCGGGGGCGCACCGATCCCGCCGCGCGAGATCAGGCTGTGCAGGCCGGCGGCGGCTGGCACGGTGGCCGCCGCCCCCAGCAGCTTGCGTCGACTCATCCTGCGCTCGCTCATCTGCGGAGATTTTGACACATCTAAAAACGGATTTCGATGCGTCTAAATCGCCCGCGTCCGGTCGCTCCTAGAATCGGACCGATGAGCGAGGCGACGACAGTCGAGCTGGACGCCCAGTACAGGCAGTTGCGCGAGGAGTGTGGGCTGCTCGACCGCTCGGAGCGCGGCAAGCTGCTGGTCGCCGGCGCGGACGCTGCCGAGTTCCTGCAGGGGCAACTGACGAACGACGTCGAGGCGCTCGAGCCCGGCGACGGCTGCTACGCGGCGCTGCTAGATCGCAAGGCCAACATCCAGGCCGACATGCGGGTGCTGCGGCTGGCCGACGGCGACCTCTGGCTCGACACCGAGCAGACGACGCGCGAGCCGGTCCGCCGCCATCTCGAGATGTACAAGATCGGCCGCGAGGTCGAGGTGACCGACCTGAGCGAGCAGCGGGCGATCCTCTCGCTGCTCGGTCCGCGCAGCGCCGAGGTCGCCGGCACCGCGGCGCTGCCGGAGCACGCCAACGAAGCGATCCGGACCGCGGGCGTCGAGTGCCTCGCGGCCGGCACCGAGGCCGGCATCGACCTGATCGCCGCGGCGGCGGACGCCGCCCGCCTGCGCGAGGTCTTGCTCGACGCCGGCGCCGCCGAGGTGAGCGCCGAGGCGGCCGAGATCATCCGGATCGAGTCGGGCCGGCCGCGCTTCGGCGCCGAGATGACCAAGGAGACGATGCCCGCCGAGGCCGGGATCGTCGAGCGCGCCGTCAACTTCGAGAAGGGCTGCTACATCGGCCAGGAGCCCGTTGCGCGCCTCCACTACAAGGGCCGCCCCAACCGCCACCTGCGGGGGCTGCGGCTGAGCGGCCCTGCCGAGCCCGGCGCGACGCTGCGGCTCGGCGAGAAGGAGGTGGGACGGGTCGGCGGCGTCGCCGTCTCCCCCGCCCATGGCCGGATCGCGCTGGCGATCGTCCGTCGCGAGGCCGAGCCCGGCGCCGAGCTCGCGGTGGGCGACGACAGCACCAAGGCGACCGTCGTCGACCTGCCGTTCGGCTAGATTCCGCCCATGCGTCGCTTGCTGGGGGGAACGATGGCGGTGGTCGTGCTGGCACTTGCCGGCTGCGGGACCGAGGAACACGCGAACGAAGCGCGCCCGCAGCCGCCGACCCGGGTCAGCGTCGCGATCAGCGAGGGCGAGGTGACGGTGGAACCGGCCCGGATCGCGATCGGCCCCGAACCGAGCCAGCAGATTCCGCAGAACGTCGACGCCGAGCAGCCGCCGGTACGCAGCGACGCGCCGCTCGACGTCGTCTTCGTCGCCGCCAACCTCACCGACGTCGCCTCCACTCTCGAGGTCCGCGGCCCCAAGGGCGAGGCCACCTCCGGCCCCCTGGTCGCCAACGGGACGATCAGCATGGAGACGAAACTGCCGACCGGCGTCTACACCGTCAGCGCCGCCGACATCCCTGCCGCCAAAGCGGCGAAGCTGGTCGTCGGGCCGTTCCGCTCTTCGTCGGAGAACGACGTCCTGCTGCCGTAGGAGGGATCCACGCGTGCTCCGTTGAGGGTCATGTAGACCCGGAAAGGGGCAAGCTCGTCACGGCGGGTCCGTCCGGGACGGCTCTCATCCTGGTTCGGCCCTCAAGCCGAGGGCTTTCAACCGAAGGTGCACCGCGCCCTCGTCGGTCCAGAATGGACTCGGCGTACGGCGGGGACGGCGCCGGAGAGGAACAGATACATGCTCGAGATATTGCTGGCGATCTTTATGGTCGCTCTCTTGGCAGTTGGCTGGTCTCTGCTCCGCACGCGCGAGACGAATGCGCGCTTGGCCGAGGCAAGTCGCAGGTCCGAAGAAGAAGCATCCGAAGCAAAAAGAGAACGGGACGATCTGCGGGAGTTCGGCGAATCGCTTAAGCAGGTCGAACAGGCCGTCACCCAATACAAGTCGCGAGAGGACGACCGCGACAGCAAGGTGAGGGAAATTCTCGCCGGCGTCGTCCAGAAAAGCGATCGGGTGGTCGAGCGGGTAGACGGACTGGTCGGCCGCTGGGCGAACCCGAAACAGCGCGGCCAGTTGAGCGAGGAGTGGCTGGTGGCGGCGCTGCGGCAAATGGGCCTTCGCGACAGCGTCCACTTTGAGACCCAAAAACGGGTCGCAATCGACGCGGCACGGGGGCAGAGGCAGGGGGTCATCGATGTCTACCTCCTGCTTCCCAACTCGCAGGGAGTTGCCCTCGACGCGAAGTTTCCGTGGGTCCGGCTGCTGGGAGAGGTGCTCGACGAGGGAGGCGAAGAGGCCCGTGAGTTCGCCCTGCGCAAACTGAGAGATTCGCTCCGCTCGCACATCAAGGACGTGGGCGGTCGCGAATACCGGGGCACGCGTGACGTGTCGGTGCGCCACGTTCTGGTGGTCGTCCCCGACTGGCAGACGCTTGAGCTGGTTCGGAGCGCGGATCCGAAGATCGTCGAGTACGCGGCCGAGCATGGCGTTGGCCTGCTTCCAGCCGACGGCCTATACGAGATGGCGAACGCGCTGGCGGAGGTCCACCGCGAGGAGGGATGGGGCGAGCGCATCGGCGAGCTGTTCACCCCGCAGCATGCCGACCGCATGTTCGCCGCCTGCACCGACCTCCTGGAGCGGACGACGACGGTGATCAAGCGCTACAACAGCCTCGGTGAGTCTCTCGACGGCGTCGTCAAAGCCTTCGGTCCAAACGGGCTGATCGGACGCGACGTCCTGGACCCCGCCGCCAGGGCAGCGGAGAAGGTTCCCCAGGAGTTCGAGGCCGAGGTTCGCGAGCTCGATGCCGCAAAGGCCGAAAAACACCGCGCCCGACTTGAAGAGAAGCGCGGCGAGGCCGAGGCCGCCTAAGTTCGCGAGGCGCGGCCGTTTCTGAGGCGGGGTGCGTGAGCTTTGGGTGTCGTATACGCCCTCAACCTCACGCACCCCTGTCCGTTCGCCCTGATCTAGGATTGCGGCCCGCCCGCAAACGACCTACGGAGGACCGGTTTGGCCGTCGATACCAGCGCAGTTGCGAAGCTAGACGTGGAGCCCGGCACGCTGCCGGAGACGATGGCAGCCTGGGTGATCCGCCAGGAGCGCGAGGGCGAGCCGACCGAGGCCTTCCAGCTCGAGGAGATCGAGGTCCCCGAGCCCGGCGCCTTCGAGGTCGTCGTCCGCGTGATGGCGGCCGGCGTCAACTTCAACAACGTCTGGGCGGCGCTCGGCGAGCCTGTCTCGATCTTCCCCTACGGCGATCACCCCGAGTTCGGCCACCACATCGGCGGCTCCGACGCCTCGGGCATCGTCTGGAAGGTCGGTGAGGGCGTCACCCGCTGGAAGCCGGGCGACGAGGTCGTCATCCACTGCAACCAGGCCTCCTACGAGGACGTTGAGGTGCACGGGCTCGACCCGATGGCCGCGCCGAGCCAGCAGATCTGGGGCTACGAGACGACCTGGGGCTCCTTCGCCCAGTTCACGAAAGTGCAGGCGCAGCAGCTCCTCCCCCGCCCCCAGAACCTCTCCTGGGTCGATTCCTCTTCCTACGGTCTCACCTACTTCACCGCCTACCGGATGCTGATGGATCAGTGCAACCTGCAGCCGGGCCACAACGTGCTGATTTGGGGCGCGGCCGGCGGGCTCGGCGTCTTCGCCGTGCAGCTCTGCAAGGCGGCCGGCGCCAACGCGGTCGGCGTCGTCTCCTCCGACGAGAAGGGTGAGCTGGTCAAGCAGCTCGGCGCCGTCGACTACATCAACCGCAACGAGTTCGGCGAGATGATGCGCACCGACGACAACCTCGCCGACAAGGCCCTCGACAAGGAGCGCTTCAAGGCCTCGCGCGGGTTCGCCAAGCGGGTCAAGGAGATCCTTGGCGACGCTCCCGACATCGTCTTCGAGCACGTGGGCCGGGCGACCTTCCCGACCTCCGTCTACGTCGTCAAGCCCTTTGGCAAAGTCGTCATCTGCGGCGCCACGTCTGGCTACCAGCTCGACTTCGACGTGCGCTATCTGTGGATGCGCCAGAAGCAGATCATCGGCTCGCACTTCGCCAACGCCTACGAGTGCATGCGGGCGAATCAGCTGATGGCGGAGGGCAAGGTGCGGCCGGTCATCTGGAAGACGATGGGCTTCGAGGGCGTCGCCGAGGCGCACCAACTGCTGCACGAAAACAAGCACCTCGGCAAGATCGCGATCCTGGTCGGCGCCGAGTCGGAGACCGACGGGCAGAACGTCGACGGCCCGGGCGCGATCCGGGCGGAGGTGGGCGCCTGATGGAGGTCTGCACGCTCAACTGGCACATCGCCCCCTTCAGGGCCGACCGCTGGCTCGACCTCTGGGAGCCGGCGGCGGCGCGGATGCCCGCCTACGGCGCCAAGAGCTGGTCGCTGACCCGCTCGATCGACGACCCGCTCGCCTTCCAGCAGACCTCCTTCTGGGAAAGCCGCTCCGACTTCGAGCGCTACTGGTACTCGGACGAAATCGAGAAGGCGCGGGCGGCGGTCATCGACCTCTACGACATCCCGCTGCTGCCCGCCTGGCACACCCTGGTCGCCAGCGAATCGCTCGTCGTCGCCAGCGAGTAGCGGGCCGCCTCACTCAAAGCCGCGCGCCCAGGCGATCAGCGCCTCGACGTGGACCTCCTCGAGGCCGAGGTGCGAGGACGTCGGGATCAGCAGCGTCGGCTCCCCGCGGTCGCGCGCCCACTCGTAGCAGCGGTCGTCGAAGCTGTCGTCGATCCAGGCGAGGGCCCGGCCGCGGGCGTACTCGGCGAGCGGGTCGAGCTTCCAGTCGGCGGTGCCGAAGCGGGCCGCCCCGTTGAAGCCGAGGTGCGGGATCTCGGGGATGCCGAGCAGCGCCGGCAGGTAGCGGTTGGCGCTCTCTTCCCAACCGGTCGCCCAGACCAGGTCGTAGTGCTCACCGAGGCGCATCAGCCGCTCCCCGGCGGCGAGCGAGATGCAGTGGACGGTGCCGTCGATTAGCTCGAAGCGGGCGGTCGAGCTGTCCGGCGGGTCGTCGAAGTCGAACAGGGAGACGACCCCGTCGACGTCGACCGCGAGAACGGGCCGGCTCATCCGCGCTCGAGCGGCGCCATCGTCAGGCCGGCCGCCTTCAGCTGCTCCCAGTAGTGCTCGGCGGGCTCGCGCGGGCCCGACCAGACGATCGCCTGACCGGAGCTGTGGATGCGAACGGCCATCTCGTGTCCATTGGCGACGCTGATCCCGGGAATCACCCGCGCCAGCGTCTTGGCGACGTGGTCGAAGGTGTTGTGGTTGTCGTTGCGGACGATCACGCGCCACTCGCCTCCGAGCCCGGCGCCCGGACCGGCGTCACGCGGCTTCTCGACCGTCGTCGTCATGGCGCGGATTATGCGCGAGGACGCCGATATGCGCCGGTCACAGCCGGCCCCTAGAACGGGCTGGGGACGCGGACAACCACGTCGTCGACGCTGCCCATCAGCCCCTGGGCCGGACCGACCGCGCCGATCGAGAAGCCGGAGCCGCGGCCCTGCAATTCGCCCGCCGCAGGGTCGATCACGTCGGCCACCTGCTGCCCGCCGACGAAGGCGACAACGCGGCATTTGCCCTTGTCGGGACCGGTGGTCACGTTGAAGGCCCGCAGGCGCAACTCGTTCGGTTCGTCGGTCCCTTTGACGCTGGTCAAGCCGCGCTCGATGTGCAGGTACTCGGTGTGGCCGTCGCTGAAGATCTTGCGCACCTGCGCCTTGCGCTGCAGCGGGAAGACCGCGAGCTGGTAACCGGCCCCCTGGTCGCCCGTGCGCAGGTTGACGGCGAGGAAGGCCTTGCGCTTGACCGCCTTCGGCGTGGCGCTGAAGAGCCGCTCGGTGGCGGCGATCTCCAGGTCCCGTCCGACGACCGGCGTGCGGTAAGCGCACTCCCTGGTCGCTTTGCCGACCGTGATGCGGAATGCATGGTCGGAGCCGCCGCGCCCGCAGCGCTCGCCGGTGAGCTTGCCGATCTGGCCGCGCTGGGCGTCGCTCTCCATGCTGTTGCGGTAGAGGCCGATCAGCGCCGCGCCGGCGCTGGAGGCGGCGATCGCGAGCGTCACCGAAGCGACCGCGAGGGCCGTTGCGATTCGGGCTGCCATGTGCGGAGCCTAAACACGGCCCCGGGCGAAAAGAGCGCAGCGGCGGCGCCTGAGTGAGGTTGTGCACGCCATGCATGCGCAAACTCACGCACCCCCTCCGGCGAGGCCAAATATCATCCCTCCCATGCCAGACCATCGCCTGCCCGAACGCGATCGCCCCTGGGTGATGCGCACCTACGCGGGCCACTCCGACGCCCGCCGCTCCAACGAGCTCTATCGCCGCAATCTTGCCAAGGGCCAGACCGGCCTCTCGGTCGCCTTCGACCTCCCCACCCAGACCGGCTACGACCCCGACCACGTCCTCGCCCGCGGCGAGGTCGGCAAGGTCGGCGTCTCGATCGCCCACAAGGGCGACATGCACCAGCTCTTCGACGCGATCCCGCTCGACGAGATGAACACGTCGATGACGATCAACGCGACCGCCGCCTGGCTGCTCGGCCTTTACGCGACCGTCGCCGAGGAGAACGGGGTCGAGCGCGCCAAGCTCAAGGGGACGACCCAGAACGACATCATCAAGGAGTACCTCTCGCGCGGCACCTACGCCTTCCCGCCCGAGCCGTCGATGCGGCTGATCGCCGACATGGTCGCCTTCACGGTCAACGAGGTGCCGAGCTGGAACCCGACCAACATCTGCAGCTACCACCTGCAGGAGGCCGGGGCGACGCCGGTGCAGGAGATCGCCTACGCGCTCTCGACCGGGATCGCCGTCCTCGACGAGGTGAAAGCCCGCGGCCAGGTCGCCGAGGCTGACTTCCCCAAGGTCTTCGGCCGCATCTCCTTCTTCGTCAACGCCGGCATCAGGCTGATCGAGGAGATCGCCAAGCTGCGCGCGATGGGCCGGCTCTGGAACCAGATCGGCCGCGAGCGCTACGGCGTCACCGACGACAAGATGCTGCGCTTCCGCTACGGCGTCCAGGTCAACAGCCTCGGCCTGACCGAGGCTCAGCCGGAGAACAACATCCAGCGGATCGTGCTGGAGGCGCTGGCGGTGACGCTGAGTCGCGACGCCCGCGCCAGGGCGATCCAGCTACCTGCCTGGAACGAGGCGATGGGCCTGCCCCGCCCCTGGGACCAGCAGTGGAGCCTCCGCATCCAGCAGGTGCTCGCCCACGAGACCGACCTGCTCGAGTACCCCGACCTCTTCGAGGGGTCCGTGGTCATGGACGGCCTGGTCGAGGAGCTGACCGAGGGGGCCCGGGCCGAGATGGCGGTGGTCGAGGAGCACGGTGGCGCGGTCGCCGCCGTCCCCTACATGAAGGCCCGCCTGGTCGAGTCGCACCGCGAGCGGGTGGCGCGGATCGAGTCGGGCGAGCAGAAGGTGATCGGCCAGAACAGCTTCACCGAGACGGAGGACTCGCCGCTCACTGCAGGCGCCGACGGCGGCATCCTCACCCCCGACCCTGAGGTCGAGCGCGAGCGGATCGAGGCGCTCGAGCAGTGGCGCGCCGAGCGCGACAGCGCCGCGGTCGAGGCGGCGCTCGAGGAGCTGAGGCGAGTCGCCGCGGACGAGAGCCAGAACGTCATGCCGGCGACGATCGCCGCCGCCAAGGCGGGCGCGACGACCGGCGAGTGGGCACAGGTGCTGCGCGAGGCGTTCGGCGCCTACCGTGCCCCGACCGGGGTCGACGGCGCCGCGCCCCCCGGCGACCGCGACGAGCTGACCGAGATCCGCCGCCGCGTCGACGAGGTCTCCGAGCGGATCGGCCACCGGCTCAAGATCCTGGTCGGCAAGCCCGGCCTCGACGGGCACTCCAATGGCGCCGAGCAGGTGGCCTTGCGCGCCCGCGACGCGGGCATGGAGGTCATCTACCAGGGCATCCGCCTCACTCCGGAGGAGATCGCCGAGTCGGCGCTGCAGGAGGACGTCGACGTGGTCGGCCTCTCGATTCTCTCCGGCTCGCACCTGGAGCTGATCCCCGAGGTCGTGCGGCGGCTCCGCGACGAGGGCCTCGACGTGCCGGTCGTGATCGGCGGGATCATTCCGGTCGCCGACGCGGCGCGCCTGCGGGAGCAAGGCGTCGCCGGCGTCTACACGCCGAAGGATTTCGACGTGAACAAGATCATGGGCGAGATCGTCGCCCTGGTCGACGAGCGGGCCGCCGCGGGCGCGGCGGCATAGCGCCCGCGGCGCGAGCGCGCGACAATGAACCGATGAGCGAGCTGAACGGCGACCGCTCGGCCTGGCTGCGCTGTTACCGCTGCTGGTCGGAGAACCTCGAGATCCAGATCCACTACGACGCGATCCGCCGCGTCGATCCGGAGACCGGGACCCTGGCCGAAGGCATCGACGAGGTGCAGGAATCGGTCGTCCAGTGCCTCGACTGCATGCACGACCAGCCCCACCTCACTTTCCAGGACGACCGCGTCGTGCCGATCGAGGACCGCTGGGAGCGGATGGTCGCCGGCACCCCCTGGGTCGCCTCCTGCACCGTTACCGTCGATCAGGAGCGGGTAGAGAGCTGTTCAGGTCCCGAAGCAGCGGAGCTGCTCGCCTACGGCGCCTTCGGTGAGGCAGGCGTAAGAGAGTTCTTTGCCCACGTCCGCTTCCACAAGCACGCCGACGACCGCATCGTCGTCCACATGCTCGTCGAGCTCTACGCGCGCTCGGCCGAGGAGGCGACCGAGGTGCTCGAAGTGGCCGCGCACGGACCGCTCGAGATCACCTCTCTGGCCGAGGAGTCGCGCCCTCCCGCCCACGCTTCAGACGAGGCTCACTAGGGCGAACTCGGGCAGTTCCCTAAAAAACTTCGAAATTCGTTTACGGCCGTCCCCGATCTTCGCTTCGCAATGCGCTTTGCGGATTCAAGAACTCCGTGGTTCATTGACGATGTGTTGGGCGTGATGGAGATTTCCCACCTTCCGGTTTATTTTTCGAGTTACGCAACGTTTGCTCTTATGCCCGCCCACCGGTTCCGAGCAAGAAAAACGAGCGTCTCGGACCCGAGCCATCGAGCCGCCGACCGTGTTCAAGGGTAGGCGCGACCCTTCCGCCCCCAAGGATCTGCATCGACCAGCCAACATGGAGAGCTCCACCGCAACCCACACCCACGCCGCCGCGGCCGCCATCGAGGCAGCCGAGACCGAAAGGGCGCGCCCGCGCGAGAAAAGCGACGGCCGCGCCCGCCGCCGCGGCACCGTGCTGGCACGGATGCTCTTCGCCGCCGACTCGGTCGCGGCCTCAGGCGCCGCCGCGGTCGCGGTTGCCGCGCTCGATCAGGTCAGTCTCCAGGGCCTCATCTTCGTCGCCTGCGCGACGCTGCTGTGGCCGCTCGCCGCCTTCAGCATCGGCCTCTACCGGGGCGACCAGCTCAACACCTGGGCATCCGCGGTGACCGAGGTCCCGCGCGGCTTCGTCGCCGTCATGCTGATCACCTGGCCCCTGTACGGGCTCGCCAACCTCCTCACCCTGCAGGAGGTCGTGGCGCTGACCTTCCTCACGGTGGCCGGCCTCGCCGTCCTCACCGGGATCGCCCGGACGGTGGCGCGCGCCGGCCTGCACCGCGCTCCCGACCTCAAGCAGCGGACCCTGATCCTCGGCTCCGGCCTGGTCGCCGGGCAGGTCGTCAGCAAGCTCCACAACAACGCCCAGTTCGGGCTCGTCCCGGTCGGCATCGTCGACGACGAAATCCACGACATCGGCACCCCCGACCTGCCCTGGCTGGGCCGCTTCGGCGACCTCGCCGAGGTGATCGAGGCCCAGCAGATCGACCGGGTGATCATCGCCTTCTCGCGGGCCAGCCACGAGCAGCTGCTGGAGTCGATCCGCGCCTGCCGCGACGCCGGTGTCTCGGTCGACGTCGTGCCGCGCCTCTTCGAGTTTCTCGACGGCGTCCGTGCGCTCGACCAGGTCGGCGGCCTTCCCCTGCTCTCGATCGGCGCGCCAGTCCTCAGCTCCGCCTCGATAGCCGCCAAGCGCGTGCTCGACGTGCTCGGCTCGGCCTTCCTGATCGCCGTCACCTCGCCG
>DASWMG010000272.1:0-2441 GCA_036399875.1 Solirubrobacterales bacterium | reverse complement strand
GGGCACCGATTAGCCGGCGGGTCAGACAAGCGACGCGTCTAGGCGCGTTCCTCGCCCCAGGCGCCGGTCGGCGTCTCGTCCTCGTACTTGTTGGCCGAGCCGGTCGGCGACTCGATCTTCTCGTCGGCGCGCGGGCGCATGCCGACGAAGGCGAGGAAGAGGACGAAGAGCGGCACGGCGATGATCAGCGCGAAGAGCGGCGACCAGGCGACGGCAATAACCGCCAGGCAAGCGAGCACCACGAGTGGGATCACATACATGGCTGTCGCTTACCCGGCCACGAGACTAGGCGAACTTCGGCAGGACCTCGCGAGCGTAGAAGTCGAAGAAGCCGTCCTGTTCGGGCCCGACCTGATGGACGTAGACGTGGTCGTAGCCGGCCTCGACGTACTCCTCGATGGCTTCGATGTGCCGCTGGGGATCCGGCCCGCAGACGATGCTCTCGGCGACGTCGTCCTCGCCGGCCCATTCGGTGATCTCTTCGAAGTGCTTCGGCAGCGGCAGCTCCCAGGTGTGCGAGCCGCTCATCGCCGCGTTTGGCCAGCTCTCGAGCGCGACCCGCTTCGCCTCCTCCTCGCTCTCGGCCCAGCAGACGTCGAGCTGGCCGTAGGTGGGCTTTCCCTTGCCGCCCTTTTCTCGGAAGCGTTCGATCGACTCGGAGACCGGCGAGGTGCCGAAGAGCCCGTCGCCCATCTCCGCCGCCAGGTCGGTCGATTTCTCGCCGGCGACCGCGACCAGGATCGGCGGCAGCTGGTCGGGCAGGCTGTAGATGCGGGCGTTCTCAACCCGGAAGTGCTTGCCGCGGTGGCTCTTCATCCCGCCTTCCCAGAGCAGCCGGATCACTTCGATCGCCTCGGCCAGTTTCTTCTGACGGTCGGCGACCGGCGGCCAGCGGTCGCCGAGGATGTGCTCGTTGAGGTTCTCGCCCGTCCCGACCCCGAGCGAGAAGCGACCCGGCAGCAGTTCGGCTGCCGTCGCCGCCGCCTGGGCGACGATCGCCGGATGGATGCGGGTGGTCGGACAGGTGACGCCGGTGGCGAGCTCGATCCGCTCGGTTGCCTCAGCGATCGCCCCGAGCACGCCCCAGACGAAGGGACTGTTGCCCTGGGCGTCGACCCACGGGTGGAAGTGGTCGGAGATCACCGCAAAGGAGAACCCGACCTCCTCCGCCCGCGCGGCCTGCGCGACCAGCTCACGCGCGCCATGCTCCTCGCTGGCGAGCGTGTAGCCGATCGTTGCCATCCGTCGCTCAGCCGGCTAGGCGGCCGCGCAGCATCTCCTTGCCTTGCTCGGCGCCCTTGCGGCTGGTCTCCTGAGCGCGGCGGAAGAAGTCGGCGAGGTCGTTGTCACCCTCGCGCTCCGCGTCTTCGATGTAGGTCTCCAGCCGCAGGACGTTGCTCAGGCACTGCTCGACGAACCAGATGACGTTGTAGTCCTTGTCCTTCGTGCCGGTGATGTCGCCGGCCTCTTGCTGCATTGCCATGGGCTACCTCCTGGTTATCGGTGACGTGACTGGTCGTGACTCGAGTCCGCTACCCGACTGCGCGGCTTAGTAGCGCGGTGGCGGAACTTCTCCCCGCGCGGGGGGAGCCGCGCGTCGTTCTTCTTCGACCAGGGCGGCGTCGCGGCGTCGCGCCCGCTCGGTCCAGATCGCCTCCTGGAAGAAGGAGAGGACGAGGCCCGCAGCGCCGGCGATCATCAGGATCACCCCGACCGTGTCGAGGCTGACGCCTTGGACGTGGACGTTCGTGGCGAAGGTGAGGATCGCCCCGATGACGATCAAGAGAATTCCGCCTGCGATGGTCATTTCAGCTCCTCGTCTGTTCGCGTCGGCCCGCGGCGCGGGCCACCCGTCGTAATCAGGGGTGCCCGGCCGCCAGGGCGCCAAAACCTGGCCTGGCCGCTCGGCCGACGGCCTAAGGCGACGCCCGGCCGCCTCAGGCGATGCCCGGCCGCCTCAGGCGATGCCCTCGAACTCGTACTCGCGCAGGAAGCCCTCGAAGAGGCGACGGTGCTTCTGCTCGTCGGCGAGGATCTCGGTCGCCATGTCCTGGGTGACCGGGTCGACGCCGTCGGTCTCCTCGATCATCCGGGTGTAGTGCTCGATCGCGCCGGTCTCGGCTTTGATCACGCCGCGAATCACGTGGACGATGTCGGTCTGGTGCTCGGGCGGCTGCAGGAAGCTCTGCTCGGCCTGGAAGTCCTCCGAGCCGGGGACGACGCCGTAGAGCTCCTTGATCCGCTCGGCGAAGCGCTTCGCGTGGCCCAGCTCCTCTTCGATGTCCTCGGCAAGGGACTCTTTGATCTCCATCGCCCGCACCCCGTCGAGGTTCACCGAGGCTTGGAGATAGCTCATCACCGTCTCCATCTCCATCCAGTAGGCCTTACGGAGCATCTCGATGACGTTTTCGCGCGCCTCCAGATTGGCGCTGTCGAGAATC
>DASWMG010000271.1:0-4286 GCA_036399875.1 Solirubrobacterales bacterium | reverse complement strand
GCCAGGCTGCACCCGACCGGGTAGTCCCAGCCGCCGACCTCGATCGGCTTGGCGACGTAGCGCGGCGCGACGTTGGGCCGGACGGGACGGGCTCGCAGCGTCTCCTGGATCGTCGCCGTCACGTAGGCGTCGTCCTCGCCGTCGACCTCCTCGATCAGCCGCGACAGCACCCGCGGCTCGTGCATCAGCCGCTGGAAGGCCCAGGCCAGCGAGGTGGCGGTCGTCTCGTGGCCGGCGACGAGGAGGGTGAGCAACTCGTCGCGGATCTCCTGCTCGCTCATCGGCGAGCCGTCCTCGTGGCGCGCGGCGAGCAGCATCGAGAGCACGTCGTCGCGGTCCTCACTCTGCTCGCGGCGCTCGGCGATCAGCGCGAAGAGGATCTCGTCGACTTCTTCCTGGATGCGGACGAACTTGGCGAAGGGCCCGACCCGTTCGGCGGTTTTGGCGACGCGGCCGTCGGGCTTGGGGGGCACAAGGCTGATCGGTTTGTCGCCGAAGGCGAGCATCTCCTGGAGGCGGTGGAGCAGCGCGTCGAAGCGGGCGCCGGGCTCGATCCCGAAGACGGCGCGCAGGATGATCTTCAGCGTCAGCTCCTGCATGCGGGGGTGGAGCGGTACCGCGGTGCCGCGCGGCAGTTCGGCGATCTCGGCGGCTGCCACCTCCTCCATCAGCCCGGTCAGCCGTTCCATCCGCTCGCCGTGGAAGGCGGGGAGCATCAGCTTGCGCTGCTCCATGTGGGCCGGCTCGTCGAGCAGGATCACCGAGTTCGCGCCGACCACCGGTTCGAGCACGCGCGCCCCGCGGCCCGGCTCGAGGACGTCCGGCGGCGCGGTGAAGACCTGCTTCACCGCGTCGGGATCGGCGAGCATCACGAACGGGGGCGTCAGCGGCAGGCGGATCGTGAAGCGCTTGCCGTAGCGGGCGCGGCTGCGCTCGAGGAATCCCAAGGGGCGCATCCAGAAACCGAGGAACTGGACGGCCGAGGGATAGGGGGGACCGGGCGGTAGGGCGGAGCGGGACGGCGACCTCATCTTTGCCTCCTTGCCGGGTAGATACCCAGTCATAGGCCGAAAAGGCCTAAGCGCGCCGTGAGATCGCTCACGTATATCCCTTCTATGTAGAAGCTGTCGCTACCGTCCAATGCGATCAGCGAGGCGAAGCTGCCCGCAAGGACGGGACTAAACGACCGACTTCTTGCGGGGCCGCCAGCGACGCCCACCGTTGAGGTAGTAGCGCTTGTGAGTGCGCTTGGGCTGTTCCTGCATCGCGTGCGCCCATCGGCTGACGATCTCTCGCTTCCACGCCTCCTCGTCGCTGAGGATGCCGGGATGGCAGACCCACTTGCCGCGTTCAAAGGGGGCAACGGTCGCCACCGTCGCGCCGACCTCTTTTAAGACGCCAGCGTGCTCTGCCGGAAGGTCGTCGTCGGCAGTCACGAAAACCACGTCTTGGCCGTCCTTGTAGACCTCGCGCAGTAGCGGCTCGTCTTTGAGTTCGAGCAGGTTGAGCTCGCTAGAGGACACGGCGGCGCGGCCACGGTGTTTCAGAACCGCTGCCAGCCTCTTGCTGAGGCTCTCGTCGATGAAAAGGAGTCTGGACGGACCCATACGCCCCTACGCCGCAGCTAGTCTGCGCGCCTCCTTCCACCACCGCTGAGCGTCCTTGATCTGAGGCATTTTGAGGTCGTACTCCTCCCGCAGAATCTGGATGCCCGGTTGGCCACTGTCGGCCAGTTCAGCCACGCTCCTTGCTGCGACACGGCGACCTTTAATCGTCGGGGTTCCGCTGAGGCGGTCGGGATCGACCTCAATGTGCTGGAGCCCTTTGATCTTGCTTGCGGCCCATCCCCCACGCCGGAGAAGGGCAGAGATTCGCCCCAAGTCGCTGGCGTCCATCTGCTGCCAGCCTTTCTTGCCGAGGTCGTAGACGCCCTCTTTGTCTTTGTAGGCGACCCGCTTACGGCGGACTCCCTTTTTGCCGTAGGTGCCGATCTTGCCGCTGGCTTCCGTCAGCGGCCAGTCCTCCCCGAAGCGCTCGCGCAGAGCGATGATCGCTTCCCGGATCTCCTTGTAGGGAACCTTGGCCTCGATCAACTGGTGGACCATCATCGCCTCGCCGACATCCTGAAAGCTGTAGATGCGAGGGCTGGTGGTTTGCCAAGAGGAACGGATGTAGCCGTTCTTCGCCCACTGGCCAACCATCTGGCCGGAGACACCTGCGAGAAACCCTGCTTCGTTGGCGAGGTAGTGGCCTCTAGGAGCCATCTTGGAAGGCGACACAGCCGGAGCCTATCCGCCGTTGCAGTCTGAGCGACTGACCATTTAAGAAACCCATATATAGCCTCGTTTCAAGTCGAGTGTCAAGGGACTTGACAATTAACCGCCCGTCAAGTAGCTTTACACCATGCCACCGGCCAATCGCCACGAACCGCGTCGAGCAACCTCCTCGGAATCGGACTACTCGGTCACCGAGTTCCTTGCCGACTTTCCCGACGACGCCGCCTGCCTAGAGCACCTGTGGCGGATGCGCTACGCGCCTGACGGCGAACACGCCCACTGCCCGCGCTGCGGCTGCGAGCGCGTCTTCAAGCGCTACGCGACCAAGCAGCAGCGCCAGTCCTGGACCTGCACCGGCTGCGGCCTGCATGTGCATCCCACGGCCGGGACGATCTTCCATCGCTCCTCGACCTCGCTGCGGCTCTGGTTCCACGCCATGTACCTGATGACGAGCACTCGCTGCGGAATCTCTGCCAAACAGCTGGAGCGCGAGCTGGGCGTTCACTACAAGACCGCCTGGCGCATGTTCAACAAGATCCGCAACGAGCTGATGAAAGACGACCCCTGGCCGCTGAAAGGCGACGTGGAGGTAGACGAGACCTCCTGGGGCGGGAGGCCACGCAAGAAGAACGGTGCCCGGGCGGGAGCGATCCACCGCGAAGCCAAGCCGACCGTCTTGGGAATGGTCGAGCGCGGCGGGCGAATCAAGCTGCGCGTCATCGCCGCTCGGCGAGGCGAGCCCTTAAGTGGAGCCGTCCGGGCCAACGTCAATCCCGAAGCGATCCTCTACACCGACAACTGGCAGCCCTACCGGCCCCTGCGTCGTGAGTACGCGGGCCACAACGTCATCAACCACTCGGCGGGCGTCTACGTCGAAGGCGACGTGCATACGAACACCATCGAGGGCTTCTTCGGCAATCTCAAAACGGGGATGCGCGGCGTCTACAAGAAGGTCTCGCGCAAATGGCTCCAGTCCTACCTGGACGAGTTCGCCTGGCGCTACAACCAGCGCCACCGGGGCCGGCGTTCGATGTTCCACGAGCTGCTGGAGGTCGCGGCAAGGTGAGCGAGCGGGCGGTACTTCAGGCGATCCGCCGCGCCGCCCGCAAGCGCGAGCGCGCCGATGAGGCAAAGCGAGAGGCGACCGAAGAGCTACGCCGCCACTGCCGCGAGGCGCAGGCGGCGAAGGTCCCCGTCACTCGGATCGCTTCGGAGGCGGGTCTTTCTCGTCAGGGCGTTTACGACCTGCTGGGGGAGCGACCTTCCGCATAGCGGCGTCGAAGTCGTCTTTCCTTGGGATCGGGATCTCGAGCCCCTTGTCGGTCTTCTGCTTGCGCTCCTTGGCCATGCCCCAAGGCTAGCCCTTGCGCTCGACCTGAAACCGGCGATGGACGGTGCCGAGGCCCGGGACCTGCGTTTCGATGAACTGCCCGCGAGTCGTCTGCCCCGGCGTCCACGTGATCCCCTTCAGCAAGTCATTCGGCGTGGCCCCGAGCGCCCCGGCCAACTTCATCATCGTGTCGATGCGCGGCATGTGGTCGCCGCGCTCCAGCGATCCGACTTGGGTCCGATGAAGCGAGGCGCGGAAGGCAAGCTCTTCCTGAGTTAGGCCAACACGCACGCGGCAGGCGGTGAGGTTGCGGCCGAACCGCTCGGCGATCCTCACAGCCCGAGCTGGTCGAAGTGAACAGCGGCGGGCGTGGGGCTGAGCGAGTCGCCCCCGTGGTCTAGCAGGCCCACCTCGCTCAGGACCGCTACGGCGCGCCCTACGGCGTCCGGATCGATCTGAGCCGTCAGGGTGGCGAGCGTCAGGGACTTGGGATGGGCAGCCAGCGAGAGGGCCAAAACAGCGCGTTCAACAGCGGCCTGGCTCCGCCCACGGGCGTAGGCTGATCCGTGCATCGGAAGGTCCGTCCTTTCGGTGCCAGGCCCGGGGCTGTTCACGCAGCGCCCGGGCCGCTTGTCTGATGGCACCGAAGCTAGGGCCGCTCAGCGACGGAATTCGCTTCT
>DASWMG010000270.1:0-3741 GCA_036399875.1 Solirubrobacterales bacterium | reverse complement strand
CTAAACCACGACGTGAGCGGCGGTTACAGTCGCCAGCCCCTTCTCCCCCGCCGCGGCCGCGATCGGGTAGCGGGCGTCGAGGCCTAGGTCGGCCCGGTCGAGGGCGAGGTCGCCGAAGGCGACGACCCCGCCGGCCTCGCGGACGATCAACTGCGCCGCGGCGGCGTCGACCGAGCGGCAGGGCCGCAGGCTCAGCATGCCGTCGAAGCGGCCGTTGGCGACGTAGGAGGCGGCGATCGCGATCGCGCCGACGACGCGCATCCGGAAGACGCGACCGGTGAGCGCCTCGAGCGCCGGCACCGCGTGCTCGGGCCGCGCCGACTCGATCCCGAGCAGCTCCAGCTCCTCGGAATCGGTCCCGACCGAGATCAGCCTGCCGTCAAGGGTGGCGCCGTCGCCCCGCCGCGCGGCGAACTCCTCGCCCGCGCCGAAGTCGTAGACGTAGCCGAACTCGACGTCGGCCATCGTCGGCCCGGAGGCGACCGCGAGGCTGAGGCAGTGGGAGGGCACGGTGCGGCGGGCGTTGAGCGAACCGTCGATCGGGTCGATGACGACGCGGGCCGCCCCGCCGCCGCCGAAGCCGACCTCGCCGCGCTCCTCGGAGACGGCGACGAACGAGGCGCCCGCCTCCCCCAGCGCGTCCAGCTCGGCGAAGACGGCGTCCTCGCACTCGCGGTCGATCACCAGCGTGTTGTCGCCGCCCTTGCCGACGCCCTCGTAGGCGGTCCGTTCGGCGATGCCCGGCGTGCGCTCCAGAACCTCCCGCTGGGCCGCGACGATGCGACGGCAGATCGCCGGCCAGTCGGCGTCAAGGACGTCCATCGGCGGCATCCTACGGATGTCTGGCGAGCGCCGGACCAAGCGGGACAAGGACGCAGGGAGGCCGAATAGCAGCGCTATTTGGCCGACCGAGGACGCCGCATCCGCGCCGGTCCGCCGCCGCCAGATCGGTAGCGTTGGATCATGCCGCTCGCCCTCGCCGACAGCCAGAGACGGGCGATCGAGCACCGGGTCGGACCGCTGCTGCTGCTGGGGGCGGCGGGGACCGGCAAGACCGAGGCGCTGGCGCGCCGGCTGGCGAGCCTGAGCGAGGACGGGCTCGCGCCCGACCGGGTGCTCGTCCTCGCCTCCTCCCGTGCGGGCACGCGGAGCCTCAGGTGCCGCGCCGAAGCAACGCTCGAGCCGCCCTACGAGGAGCTCTGGATCGGGTCCTGGGACGAGCTCTGCGAGCGCCTGCTGCGCGAGCACTCGACCGCGGCCGGACTCGATCCCTTCTTCGACGTGGTCGGGCCGGCCGAGCGGCTGGCGATGCTGCTCGACCGCCTCGACGAGCTGCCGCTGCGCGCCCACGAGATCCGCGGCAACCCCGCCGGCCTGCTGGCTCGGCTGCTGGAGCGGATCGACGCGCTGAAGGCCGGCGCCGACCCGGCCGACGAGGAGATGCGCGAACTGGCCGGCGCCCACGACCGCATCCTCGCCGCCGCCGGCAGCCTCGACCGCGGCGACGTCTTCCTCACCCTCAACAAGCTGCTCGCCGAGCGCCCCGACGTTCGCGCCGAGATCGCCTCCCGCTTCGCGCACGTGATGGTGGACGAGCTCGAGGACACGGTGCCGGCGCAGCGGGCGATCCTCGCCTCCCTCGCCGCCGGCAACCCGAACCACGTCTACGCGCTGGAGGACGAGTCCGAGGTCGCCGCCTGGTACCGCTCGGCCCATCCGGAGGGCGACGCGATCGTGCTGGAGCGGCGCTTCCGGGAGCCGCCGGTCCGCTTCTGGCGCTGCGCCAACGAGCGCGCCCAGGCGCAGGCGATCGCCCGCGAGGCCGAGCACCTGATCGCGACCGGCACGCCGGCGGAGCAGATCTGCGTCCTGATCGACGACCCGGCGGCCCGGGGCGGGCCGATCGCGGCGGCGATGGAGGAGCGCGGCATCCCCTTCCACCTCGCCGGGCCGGCGGCGCTCTTCCAGCGGCCCGAGGTCCGCGACGCGATCGCCTGGCTGCGCGTCCTCGCCGACCCGGCCGACTCGGCGGCGGCGGCGCGGGCGCTGACCCGGCCCCCGGTCGAGCTGCGCTCCGCCGACCTGGCGCGGCTGACGACGATCGCGCGGCGGCGCAAGACCGACATGGTCTCGGGCTGCGAGGCGGCGCTGGAGAGCCCGCAGATCCCGCCCGAGGCGCGCGAGCGAATCCAGTCCTTCCTGAAGCTCTACGGGACCGCCTCGGCGGCGATGGAGGAGCGGCGCGCCGACGTCTTCGTGCGACGCCTGATCGAGGCGGTCGGGCTGCGCCGCCAGCGCCTCTTCGCGGCGCAGCCCGAGGTCGCCGAGCGGCTGCTCGGCCTCGCCCGCCTCGCCGAGCTGGCCGCCGCCTGGGCGCGCCGTCAGCCGCACGGCTCGACCCGCGACTTCGTCCGTCACCTGAGCGCGGTCGCGGAGGCCGGCGTCGAGCCGGCCGGCGCGGTCGATCCGCCGGCGCCGGGCGCCGTCCAGGGGCTGGCGCGCGACGCGGCCAAGGGGATGGAGTTCGAGCACGTCTTCGTCGCCGGCCTCGAGCACGCCGCCGGCGCCGGGCGAGTCGGCCGCCCCGCCCGCTCCGGCCTGGTCCTCTCCCGGGTCGAGCGCGACGAGCAGCGCGAGCTGCCGCCGTCCCCCTTCTACGAGGCGGCGCTCGCCGAGGCCGAGGGCGAGGAGGAGGAGCACCAGGAGGAGCTGTTCGGCCCGGCCGAGGGGCTGCACGCGACCTACCGGATGCTGCGCGAGGAGGTGCTCGAAGCCTCCTGGCGGGCCGGCCGCGAGCTGTCGGAGCCCCGCCTCGACACGGCGGTGGACGTCAACCGCGCGATCGCGCGCTACCTGGAGCTGCTGAAGCTGGCGGCGCTGGCGCAGCGTCCCGGCGACGAGGCGACCGCCGAGGCGGTCGAGGCGGTCAACGGCCTGCTGCGCCAGGTCGCGACGCCCGAGCAGCAGGCCGAGCTTGACGCCTCGGCGCTCGACGCCTACCTGCTCGACTCCGAACGGGAGCGCGAGGGCCGGCGGCGCCTGATCGCCTCCCGCAACGAGCCCTCGCTGCAGGGCTTCCTGCCGCGGCGCGGCGACGGCGGGCTCAGCCTCTCGGCCTCCGATCTCGACCTCTACCTGACCTGCCCGCTCAAGTACAAGTTCGCGCGCGTCTTCGGCATTCCGCAGGAGCCGACGATCAACCAGCGCTTCGGCATCCTCATCCACAACGTCCTCGAGCGCTTCCACAAGGAGGAGGACGCCGACGGCGACGGGCTGGCGCGGCTGATGGCCCTCTTCGAGGCGGGCTGGCGGCGCTCGGGGTTCGGCACCAGCGACGACGAGCTTCAGTTCCGCGACCGCGCCCGCGAGGCGATGCGCCTCTACTGGGAGCGCGAGCGGGAAGCGGATGGCTCGCCGGTCTGGCTGGAGCGCAAGTTCGACATCAAGATCGGCGAGCACCACGTGCGCGGGCGCGTCGACCGCGTCGACCGGCTGCCGGGCGGCGATCACGAGCTGATCGACTACAAGACCGGCGAGCGCAAGAGCGCCGAAGACCTCGACAGCGACCTGCAGCTGGCGCTCTACCGGATCGCGGCGCGCGAGGCCTGGGGCATCGAGGCCACCACCGGCAGCTACTACTACGTCCTCGACGGCGACAAGGTGGCGGCACCGACCAAGCCCGACGACGCCGAGCGGGTCGAGCGCACCGTCCTCCAGGTCGGCGAGGGGATCCTCGGCCAG
>DASWMG010000269.1:0-4262 GCA_036399875.1 Solirubrobacterales bacterium | reverse complement strand
CGCCGACGTAGCGGACCCGGCCGTCGACGGGCAGCGCGCGCAGCGCCGGGCCGGCGCCGACCGGGCAATCGACCACCGTGCTGCCCGCCGGCAGCTCGCCGATCACGCCCATGCTCTCGTAGTAGCGGCGCGCGTCCCCGCCCCAGAAGATTCGCGCGATCGGCCGCCCCAGCCACGGCCGCTCCATGTAGGCGCTGTAGGCGACGCCGAACGGGGAGGCGTAGTAATCGTCGCGCGACACCGCGGCCAGCATAGGAGAGCGCCGCCACGGCCACCGTTATCTTGGTCACGTGCCAAACGTGTTCGCCGACGAATGGGACGTCGAGCAGTCAGAGCCCGGCTTCAGCTGGAAGCGGATGCGCCTCGCCGGCCGCCTCGGCGGCGAGAAGCTGGGCGCGAGCGTCTACGAGCTGCCGCCCGGCGAGCGTTCCTTCCCGTACCACGTCCACCACGCCAACGAGGAGCTTTTGATCGTCCTCGACGGCGAGGTGACGGTGCGGCGCGAGGGCGGGGAGGAGGTGCTGGGGCCGGGCGACGCGGCGCTGTTCCCGGCCGGCCGCGAGGGCGCTCACCAGGCGATCAACCGCTCCGAGCGGCCCGTGCGCTTTCTCGTGGTCTCGACGATGCTCCACCCCGAGGTGCTGGAGTACCCCGACAGCGGCAAGGTCGGGCTGATGGCGGGGGCGCCGCCCGGCAAGGGCGACCAGGGCGGGACGAAGGAGTTCCTGCGCCGCGACGCCCAGATGGGCTACCTCGAGGACGAGCCGACCGAGTGAGCGAGCCGGTGGCCGAGGCGACCTACGACCGCATCGGCATCGGCTACCGCGACATCCGCAGGCCGGACCCGCGGATCGCCGCCCGAATCGAAGCGGCCCTCGGCGAGGCGCGGACCGTGCTCAACGTCGGCGCCGGCACCGGCTCCTACGAGCCCGCCGAGCGCGAGGTGACGGCGGTCGAGCCCTCTGGGGTGATGATCGCCCAGCGCCCGCCCGGCGCGGCGCCCGTGGTTCAGGCGCGGGCCGAGCAGCTCCCTTTCGAAGACGACAGCTTCGACGCCGCGATGGCGATCATCACGGTCCACCACTGGGACGATGCCGCCGCCGGCCTGGCCGAGATGGCCCGCGTCGCGCGCGACCGCGTAGTCGTCCTCACCTTCGACCCGCCGCCCCTGCGCGAGCACTGGCTGGTGGATTACGTGCCCGGCCTCTATGACGCCCACGTCGAGATGCTCGGCTCGATCGAGGAGACGCTCGACGCTCTCCCGGGCGCCACCGTCGAGCCGGTGCCGATGCCGCGCCTCTGCACCGACGCCTTCTGGTGCGCGCTCTGGGACCGCCCCGAGCTCCACCTAGACCCGAACGTCCGCCGCGCCAGCTCTGGCTGGCACAGCGTCGACCCCGACGAAGCCGAGCGCGGCCTCACCGCCCTACGGGTCGATCTGGAGAGCGGGGCGTGGGACGAGCGTTGGGGGTACCTGCGGGAGGCTCCTGAGCTCGACGTGGGGCTGCGGTTGGTCGCCGCCGGTTCCACGGACGATCCTGCTCAGGATTCCTGATCCATCTGTCGATCAGGAGTCACGGCAGATTCGTACCGACAGTTTGGTACGCGATCAACATGAACAAGTCGCGCGCACGGGTGAACTCCCGCGCCGCCCGATCGATCACCTCGTGCGGGTCTTCAAGGACAGCACCCCGATTCTCCGCTTCTGACGCCATCAGCTCAAGCTGAACGGCGACCCCACGCACGAGGGAGGCAGCGGACTCGTAGACGGTGACGAGGCGGTGCTGGGAGCCGAATCGAATCCGCAAGCGCCCCGCCAGCGAAGTCAGTTCGTCGCCGGCCTTCCTCTTGGCGTCAGCATCGTTCCGGAGGAGATTCTCGTTCCACGGGCGGCCGGGCCAAGGGCTCGCGTAGGTATGCAGGCGCGTGAGCAGGGACTCCAGCGAAGAGCTCGTCCGCTGCATCGCGGAGGCGGCGTCGTCAAGTACGCGCCTCGCCGAATCGACGTCGGACAGGCGCCGCTCGTGGTCGAACCGCTGGCGGCCGAGTCGATAGGCGATGACGGCGGCCCCGGCGGACGCCATCGCGGCGGCCACCGACCCGATGAGACTTATTTCCGCGGTTCCCATGACTCGACCCAGCATCGATGAGCTGCAACCCCTCGACTTGCGAGGGCTTTCAAAAGTGCGGCTGAGAGGAGTCGAACCTCCACGGGTGTTTCCACCCACAAGGCCCTCAACCTTGCGCGTCTACCAGTTCCGCCACAGCCGCTCGAGGGCGCCCGATTCTAGTTGCTGAGGCGAGGGGGCCGCCCTGCCGGGGCGGTTGCGGCGCTTTCCGACCCTTGTCAGCATCCGCGCGAGGCGCTAGCCTGCGAACAAGTGTTCGAGGGCCGGGAACGTCCGGCCGCACAAGGGGGTAGCGGTGGAACTGGATCTGACCAAGAGGCAGAAGGAGATCTTCGACTACATCCGCCGCTATGCGGCCAAGACCGGCTATCCGCCGACCGTGCGGGAGATCGGCAAAGCGGTGGGACTGCATTCGTCCTCGACCGTGCACGCGCACCTCGCCAACCTGGAGAAGATCGGGCTGCTGCGGCGCGACCCGACCAAACCGCGGGCTATCGAGTTGCTCTTCGACCGGGCCAAGAAGACGATCCGGCCGGGGAGCGGACTGCCGCTGGTCGGCCAGGTCGCCGCCGGCGCGCCGATCCTCGCCGAGGAGAACATCGAGGAGTACATCGAGGTGCCCGACGTGGTCGGCGGAGAGGAAGGCGACTACGTCCTTCGGGTACGGGGCGAAAGCATGATCGAAGCGGGGATTTTCGAGGGCGATTACGTGATCGTGCGCCCGGCCGACACCGCCGCCGACGGCGAGATCGTCGTCGCC
Organism: Solirubrobacterales bacterium; assembly: GCA_036399875.1. GTDB lineage: Bacteria > Actinomycetota > Thermoleophilia > Solirubrobacterales > 70-9 > VRUE01. Next base: position 1,373 of record DASWMG010000269.1, on the reverse strand, counting down.
CTGATCGGCGACGAGGCGACGGTCAAGCGCTACTTCCGCGAGTCCGACCACATCCGCCTCCAGCCCGAGAACGAGACGATGGAGCCGATCCGGACCACCGACGTCAAGATCCTCGGCCGCGTGGTCGGTCTCTTGCGCAGCCTCTAGCGGCGCTCTTGCGCAGTTCGTAACGGGCGCTACCATCGACGGGCGGGCCGAGCGGACCGCGGGGGGAGAGAAAGCCCCTCGAGGAAAGTCCGGACACCACAGGGCAAGGCGGTGGGTAACGCCCACCCGGGGAAACCCGCGGGAAAGTGCCACAGAAACATACGGCCGATGGCGCGGCCACACGTGAGTCGCGTACAGGCAAAGGTGAAATGGTGCGGTAAGAGCGCACCGGCGTCGCGGTGACGCGGCGGCCAGGCAAACCCCGCCCGGTGCAAGGCCAAGCAGGATCGTCGACCCGGCCCGGCGAGATCCAGGTAGGCCGCAGGGCCCTCGGGCCCCGATGGGATTCGTCCCAGCGAGATAGATGGCCGCTCAAGACAGGATCCGGCTTACAGGCCCGCTAAGGAAAGAGCCCCGTCCGGGGCTCTTTCTATGCCCGGGCCGAGCCGGGTGGCACGATTGCATCTTTTTCTGTCTTAACGTTTGCTAACCTGGCGCCAACTTCCGCTGAATCTTCGTCCCCATACCGACGGAGAGCGGGGGACCCAATTGTTGGGGCGAATCGCCGGCATCTGCCGCGTAGCGCAGCTCTTTCAGCGCGAGCCCGTCAGCTAACCCCGTAAGCGTCGCGAAGAGCTATGAACCACGTTGCGAACCGCCCTGGGCGGAAAGACAGAGACGAGCGCGCCGCCAGCCGGCGCCCGCGCCGCGATCGGGGCGCGGGGATTCTGCGCGCGCTGGCTCTGCTCGCCTGCTGCGCCTTCGTGCTTGGCACCGGCAGCGCCGGGGCAGCCACCGGCGCCACCGGCGGGCTCGGCGCCACGACGACCGACACGCAGGCCCAGGCCAGCGCCGGGATCGCCTTCACGCCGATGCGCTGGGCCGGCGCGACCTGGTACGGCCCGGGCTTCTACGGCAACCGGACCGCCTGCGGCCAGGTCCTGCGCCCCGGCACGGTCGGCGTCGCGCATCGCAGCCTCCCCTGCGGAACCCGGGTCAGGTTCGTCTACCGCGGCCGGCAGATCGTCACCCGCGTGATCGATCGCGGCCCCTACAGCGCCGGCCACGCCTGGGATCTGACCAACGGCGCTCGTGAAGCGCTCGGCTTCGAAGGCTCCGGCCGCGTCGGCTACGCGATCGAGCTGCGCTACGCGCGGCGCTAGCGCCGCCGCCGCCACGGCTAGTCTTCCCGCCCGCACCGAGGCACTCACGAGAGGAGCAGGGTC
>DASWMG010000268.1:0-2070 GCA_036399875.1 Solirubrobacterales bacterium | reverse complement strand
AACGGAGGGCGTGACGCGGCCGCCCGCGGCGCCGCCGTCCACTCCCTGCTCGAGTGGTGCCAGGCCAACGGGTGGCGCGAGCCTCCGCCTGACCTGGCGCGCCTGCACGCGAGCGCGGCCGGCCTCGACGCCGAGGCGGCGCCGGAGCTGCTGCCGCCGCTGCGCGCCTGGCTCGGCTCGGAGCTGCTCGCGAGCCGCGTCGCACCGGCTGCGAGGACGCGCGCCGAGGTCCCCTTCCTGCTCGAGCTCGACTCGGCGCTGCTGCGCGGCTCGATCGACCTGCTGGTCGAGACCGACGGCCGCCCGCCGCTCGTCCTCGACTACAAGACCGACCGGCTCGACGGCGCCTCGCCGGCGGACCGGGCGAACCGTTACGGAGTCCAGCGCGACCTGTACGCGCTCGCGGTGGCAGAGGCAAGCGGCGCGACTGAGGTCGAGGTCGCCTACGTCTTCCTCGAGCGCGCCGAGGAGCCGGTGGTCCAGCTGCTCGGCGAGGCCGAGATCGCGGCCGGCCGGCAGCGCCTGCGCGAGTCGATCGCCCGTATCGCCCATGGCGAGTTCGCCGCGGCGCCGATGGAGCGGCGCGACGCGGCGCTCTGCGACGGCTGCCCGGCGCTCCTCCGGCTCTGCGCCGGTCCGGAGAATCGCACCGCCTCGATTTAGCCCCAGCGATGAGTTTGCGGAGGCGCAACCGTCTATAGGTTGTGTCCACCAGCAAGGGAAAGGAACCGTACGCATGACTCGCCGTCTCACCCGCCTCGCCGACTTCTCCTACCGCAACCGCGTCCTCATGGTCGTCGGCTGGATCGTCGCCGCCGTCGCGATCATCTTTCTCGGCAGCACCCACGCCGGAGAGTACGAAGCCGACTACAACACGCCCGGCTCGGAGTCCAAGGCGGCAAGCGAACTGACCGAGCGCGCCTTCGGCGGCTACACCGGCCAGGAAGTGCTGGTCGTCTGGAAGGATGCCGACGGCGCTGAGAGCCCAGCCGCGCGCAAGCGCGTCGACGCCTTCCTCGCCGAGGTCGAGGGGATCGAGCACGTCGAGCAGGCGACCGCGAGCCGGGTCTCCAAAGACGGCACGATCGCCTCGACCTCGCTTCCCCTCACCGTGCCAGGCTGGGAGATCCCGAAAGAGGACGGCGAAAAGCTGGTCGAGGCTGCCGAAGACAACAGCGTCGGGGGGCTCGAGATAGAGCTCGCGGGCGACCCGATCTACCGCGCCCAGGAAGGCGCCAGCCCCGAGGGAATCGGCTTCCTCGCCGCCTCCGTTGTGCTTCTGATCGCCTTCGGCTCCCTGGTCGCCGCCGGCCTGCCGCTGGCGATCGCCCTGATCGGCTTCGGCATCTCGGCGGGCGGCCTGATCGCCCTGCTCGCCAACGTCATCGACGTGCCCGACTGGACCCTCGCCGTCGCCGGCCTGATCGGCATCGGCGTCGGGATCGACTACGCCCTGCTCGTCCTGACCCGCTTCCGCTCGGCGATGAACGCCGGCAAGGACCGCCACGACGCGGTTGTCGAGGCGGTGACCACGGCGGGGCGCAGCGTCATCATCGCCGGCGGCACGGTGGTGATCGCGGTCCTCGGCCTCTTCCTCACCGGCCTCCCCTACATGTACGGGGTGGCGATCTCGGCCTCGCTGACCGTGCTCGTGATGATGTCGGCGGCGGTGACCCTGTTGCCGGCACTGCTCTCCCTGCTCGGCCCGAAGGTGGACCGCCTGCGGCTGCCGCTGCTCGGCCGCTCGCTGAAGAACGAAGGGAACGGTGAATCGCCGGCCGCCCGCTGGAGCCACGCTGTGCAGCGCCGCCCCTGGCTGGCGGCGATCGCGGCGACGGTGCTGCTGCTGGCCCTCGCCGCACCGGCGCTGGGCATGCGGCTCGGCTTCCCCGATGCCGGCAACGACCCGCCGGACACGATGACGCGCAAGTCCTACGACCTGCTCAGCGAGGGCTTCGGCCCGGGCGCCAACGGCCCGCTGGTGATCGCGGCCGAGCTGCCCAGCAAGGGCGGGCAGGGCGAGATCGACTCGCTGGCGCAACGGCTCCGGGGCGAAGACGGCGTCGCGTT
>DASWMG010000267.1:0-2981 GCA_036399875.1 Solirubrobacterales bacterium | reverse complement strand
GAGGCGGTCGGCGGCGAGCTGGCGATCCTCTTCGACAGCGGCATCCGCGGCGGCTCCGACGCGCTCAAGGCGCTGGCGCTGGGGGCCGACGCCGTCCTCCTCGGCCGTCCTTACATATGGGGGCTGGCGCTGGAGGGGCGGGAAGGCGTCGAAAAGGTCCTCAAGATGACGCTCGCCGAGCTCGACCTGACGATGGCGCTCTGCGGCTACACGCGGCCCGAGCAGCTCGGGACGGAGGCGCTAGTCGAGCGGTGACTTTTAGGGGCTATAGCACCTAAAAAGCGACCGATAACGCGAGGACTATGCCGGCGCCTCGATCTTCGGGAAGAGCGGCGGGACCCGCTCGACCCGCTGTCCGCCCGGTCGCGAGCCGAGCTCGCCGAGCGCCCGCGAGTCCTCGGCGAGGGCGTCCAGTAGCCGTTCGCTCGTCCGCGGCAGGTAGGGGACGAGCAGCAGCGTCGTCACCCTGAGGCCCTCGCTGAGGTTGTAGAGAACCTCGTCGAGCCGCTCAGGATCGGCCTCGTCCTTGGCCAGCTCCCACGGTCGCGTCTCCTCGACGTAGCGGTTGAGCCGCCGCACGAGCTTCCAGGCCTCCTCCAGCGCCTCGCTCAGCTCGGCGCGGTCGAGCAGCTCGCTGAACCTCCCAACCACACCTTCGAAGTCCTCGGCGAGCACCGCGTCGACCTGTGCCTCCGGGACGACGCCGTCGCGGTAGCGCTCGACCATCGCCAACACGCGGCTGGCGAGGTTGCCGAAGTCATTGGCGAGCTCGGTCTCGTAGCGGGCCTCGAAGCCGGCCGTCGAGATCGCGCCGTCCTGGCCGAAGCTGACCTCGCGGAAGCAGTAGAAGCGCAGCGCGTCGGCGCCGAAGCGCTCGATCGCCTCGAACGGGTCGAGCACGTTGCCAAGCGACTTCGACATCTTCTTCTCGCCCATCATCAGGTAGCCGTGGATCGCCATCCGCCGCGGCGGCTCGAGGTCGGCCGCCCAGAGCAGCGCCGGCCAGATCACCGCGTGGAACTTGAGGATGTCCTTCGCCATCACGTGCAGGTCGGCGGGCCAGAAGCGCTCAGTCAGGTCCTCCCCCTCGCGGGCGAAGGTGAGCGCCGTGACGTAGTTGAGCAGCGCGTCGAACCACACGTACATGCGCTGCTCGGGGTCCCACGGCAGCCGCATCCCCCACTTCAGCTTCGGGCGCGAGAGCGAGACGTCCTCGAGGCCGCCCTTGATGAACGAGACCGCCTCGTTGCGGCGGAAGTCGGGGACGACGAAGTCGGGGCGCTCGTCGTAAAGCGTTTCGAGCCGCTCCTGGAAGGCGGAGAGCCGGAAGAACCAGTTCTCCTCGCGTACGCGCTCGAGCGGGATCTCGTGGATCGCGCAGGTCTCGCCCGGCCCCAGTTCCCGCTCTTTCTTGAAGTCGGCGCAGCGCGGGCAGTACCAGCCCTCGTAGACGCCCTTCGTCACCCATCCGTTGTCGTAGACGCGCTGCATGATCTCGGCGACCTTCTCGCCGTGGCGCGGGTCCGAGGTGCGGATGAAGAAGTCGTTGGTCGCGTCGATGATCGGCATCAGCGCTTCGAACTTGGCCGCGTTGCGATCGGCCAGCTCCTGCGGCGAGATGCCCTCGCGCTCGGCGGCGGTCTCGACCGGCTCGCCGTGCTCGTCGGTGCCGGTCAGGAAGAAGACGTCATCGCCGCGCTGGCGCATGTGGCGGGCGAGGATGTCGGCGGCCAGCGTCGAGTAGGCATGGCCGAGATGCGGCTCGGCGTTCACGTAGTAGATCGGGGTGGTGACGTAGAAGCTCTCTGGGCTCATTCGATTGCGGACGCTAACGGTTCCCTGCGTCGCGCAAACAATCTGCGAGCCTGCCGCGGTGACGCTGCTGGCGGCGAAGATCCTCCTCGCCCCGCTCTGCGTGGTCGCCGTCTCCCTCGCCGGCCGCCGCTGGGGAGTGGCCGTCGCCGGTCTGCTCGGCGGGCTGCCCGTCGTGGCGGGCCCGATCCTGCTGGTCGAGACCCTCCTCCACGGCCGCGACTTCGGCGCCGAGGCTGCCGCCGGCACCCTGCTCGGGCTCGCCGCTCTGACCGCCTTCGTCGTCATGTACTGCCGAGCCGCCGTGGCCGTCGGCCCGGTCCGGAGCGTGCTGTGCGGCTGGTCCGCCTTCCTCGTCGGCGTTGCGATCCTGTCTGCGGTCGAGCCGCCGCTGGCGCTGGCGGCGGTCTTCGTCGCGGGCTGCTTCGCTCTGGGCCTGAGACTGCTGCCGCCGATCTCCGGAGCGCCCGCTCCCTCGGCGCCGCCGTGGTGGGACCTGCCCGGCCGCGCCCTCGCCGCGCTCGGCCTCGTGCTCGCGCTCACCGCCGTCTCCGGCGCGCTCGGTCCCCACCTCAGCGGCCTGCTGGCGCCCTTCCCGATCGTCACCAGCGTCCTCGCCGTCTTCACCCACGGGCACGACGGCTTCGCCCAGGTGGTGACCCTGGGACGCAACTTCCTGCTCGGCTTCTACGGCTTTGCCACCTTCTGCCTCACGCTTGCGGTCGCGCTGCCCGACCTGACCACCGCTGCCGCCTTCGGCCTCGCGACGGCGACGGCCCTCGGCGTGCAGGCGACGACTTTCTATTTGCGGGGCTCGCGACCGGTCAGGGCGCGGTAGAGGTCGTTCGCGCGGGTGCCGGTCAGGGCGGCGACGACGCTGGCCGCGGCGCGCGGCCGGGCGCCCGACTGGACCAGGTGGCGCAGGGCGTCGACCGCGAAGCCGACGTCCTCCTCGTGCTCGTCGGAGGCGGCGGGCGCGATCACCAGGACGATCTCGCCCTTGACGTCGCTGCGGAATCGCCGTGCCAGCTCGGCGAGCGAGCCGCGCGCGACCTCCTCGTGCATCTTCGACATCTCGCGGCAAACCGCCGCCGGGCGGTCGGGGGCGATCGCCGCCAGCGCCGCCAGCGAGTCGCCGACGCGACGCGGCGACTCGAAGGCGACGACGG
>DASWMG010000266.1:0-2616 GCA_036399875.1 Solirubrobacterales bacterium | reverse complement strand
TCGTTGCTGGCGTAGCCGTCCTCGTAAGTGGGATCCTGCAGTATCTAACGCTGCGCAGGGCGAAAGAGAGTGCCGTCGAAACCCTGGGCGCCACCGAACGAACCGCTCGAATGGCCGCCTTGTCGAGCGCGACGACCGTCTGGGAGCAGGGCCTGCGAGAGGACCTCGCAAAGTTCCCAACGCTTTCCTACGAAGTCGAGACCGCGTACAAGTGGGCGATGGATCGCAAGCTGCCATGGCCGGGGGACGAGGCGGAGAATGTCGCGGCCGTAGAGACCGCCTTCAACAGGATCCTGTTGCGCTTGGATCGAGACGTGCCGTCGGAGAGCGCCCTGATCGGCGCCGTCGAAGCGATGAGGCACGACGAGAAGCAACTATGGGTCGAGCGGCGAAAGCACCTGGTCGACGCGGCTCTCGCAGCGTTTCGAGCCAGGTGGAGCGACAATCTCTCTATCTGACCCAGGGCGCATTAGTCCGTCGGAAACGACAGATGTCGACCTGGTAACAGCCGGCTTGCCGCGATGGGCGGTACTGGGCTCGAACCAGTGACCCCTTCCTTGTAAGGGAAGTGCTCTCCCAACTGAGCTAACCGCCCGGGAGTTCCTGATTATGCACCCTCGACGCGCTGCTTCAGCTCGCCTGGCCGGGCGTTGACGAGCATCGCGCGGGCGGCCGCCTCGACCGGGCCGCGGATCACCATGCCGAGCACGCGACCCGGGTCGGCGTCGAGCGTGTAGGTGGCGCGGGTGCGGCCGTCGCCCAGGTCCTCCAGGGACCAGGAGCCGTCGACCGACTTCAGGTCGCCCTTCTCCTGCGTCCAGGAGAGGCGGCTCGGCGCGTCGTAGCTGAAGCGGACCCGCGTGGTGACGTGGCGGACCTTGATGTCGCTCTCGCTCTCGACCAAGGTCGGGCGACCCTCGGCGTCGTGCTCGAGGGGGCGGATCGCGACGAGGCCGCCCTGCCACTCGGGCGCGATCGTCACGTCCTCAACCACGGCCCAGACGTCGGCGAGCGGCGCGTCGATCTCGGCGCTGGCGGTTCCACCCAGGCGAGCCATCGCGCTTCAGCGTACGCGATTAGTTTCGGCGCTCCCGCCCGTCTTATGGATAGACCGACCACCTGGGCCAGTCCCGCCCGTACGAGAGGAGCAGCCATGCCGCAGAAGATCGTCCCCAACCTCTGGTTCGACACCGAGGCCGAGGAGGCCGCCGAGTTCTACGTCTCCGTCTTCGACGACGGCCGGATCGTCAACGTCACCCACTACACCGAGGCCGGGCCGCGCGAGGCCGGCATGGTGATGACGGTCGAGTGGGAGCTCGAAGGCCAGCGCTTCGTCGGCATCAACGGCGGCAAGGAGTTCAAGTTCGACGAGGCCGTCTCCTTCGCGGTCGAATGCGAGACGCAGGAGGAGGTCGACTACTACTGGGACAAGCTGCGCGAGGGTGGCGGCGAGGAAGGGCCGTGCGGCTGGCTCAGGGACCGCTTCGGCCTCTCCTGGCAGGTCGTCCCGACCGGCATGGAAGAGCTGTTCGCGGACCCCGACAAGTCCAAGGCCGAGCGCGCGATGCGGGCGATGCTGGGGATGAAGAAGATCGACATCGCCGCGCTACGCCGCGCCGCCGACGGGGAGTGACCCGCCGGCGGCGCGGGAGCGTCAGCCGCTCCTGACGCTCAGCGGCGCCTCTTGCCCTTGCACTTCGCCGTCACCTTCGGGGTGGCGACGTGCAGCTTGCCGTTGTGGCCGATGAGCTGCGCCCGGGCGCGATGCACGCCCTGGCAGATGTCGGTCGAGTTGACGAGCAGGCCCTTCTTGCCGCCCTGCATGTTCAGCACCACTTTGGTGAGCGGGGCGTCGGGCACGTTCTCGAAGGTGGCGCGGATGCGGCCGCCGATCGAGTCGATGCGGCCGGCGGACTCGATATCGACCAGGCCTTTCAGGACCAGCACCATGTCCGGCAGCTGGTGGTTGGAGCTGCGCAGGTAGACCGGGCCGGTGAGCGGCTGCTCGAGCAGCGGGGTCCAGGCCGTCACCTTGCCGTAGATCGCCCCCTTGGGGCAGCCGCCGCCCAGCCCGCCGTCCGCGGCGAACTGCACCCGCGTGCAAATAGTGCGGAAGTGGGCGTTCTCGAGCAGCTCGCTGCCCGGCAGCACGACCGAGATCCGGTCGGTGTTGGCGTCGCCGGCACGGGGCCGGAAGACGCCGCGCAGGCGCGGGAACGCCCCGCGCGTGCTGCGCTTCGCCGCCAGGTGGATCTTCAGCCGTGGCTTGTAGCCGAGCCTGCCGCAGGCGGCCGCCTGGTAGCGGGCGCTGAGCGCGACCGGCACGTCGTCGGCGACGTTGAAGACGTCCAGGCCGGAGCCGAACACGTCAGCCGTGGTCGCCATCGGGTCGCAGGAGGTCGGCGTCAGCGTGAACTCGGGTCGGTCGACGTACACCCGCAGGTCCCGGATCTTCAGCGGGATGCCGGCGAGGATGTGCGGGATCGGGTCCGAGGAGTTGCCGTCCACCCGGACCACGCCGGTGACGGGGTCAAGGCGAAGCGCCTCCTGCACGACCACAGTGCCGACGTCGAACGGCCCGGCGACCGCCGGCGTGATCGAGACCACGCTGAGCGG
>DASWMG010000265.1:0-2319 GCA_036399875.1 Solirubrobacterales bacterium | reverse complement strand
GCCTGCCCCGAGTGCCTGCGCCGCGCCCGCCTGCTCCGCCAACACGCCCCGTACATCGAGCGGATCGCCACCGGCGCTCCCCGCTCGCGCTCGCCGGAACTCCTCCGTCACTCAAACGAGGAGCTGGCGAGGGTGGCGGCGCCGCGCGTCGCGGGCCAGATCCTGGCGCGGGTCGAGGCAACCTCGGAGCGGTCCCTACGGGAGGCGCTCGCCGCCGCCGAGTGCTGGGCATGCTGCCGCCACGACCCTCGCTATCCCGCCGGGCTGCGCGACGCGGCTGACGCGCCCTGGGCGCTCTTCGGCCGGGGCGAACCCGCTCTCCTGACCGAGCTCGACCCAGCGGCCGCGGTGACCGTCGTCGGTGCCCGCCGGGCTTCGACCTACGGGCGTGAGGTGGCGATCTCGCTCGGCCGCGAACTGGCCGCCGCCGGCCTCGTCGTCGTCAGCGGGCTGGCCTTCGGAGTCGACGGCTGCGCCCATCGCGGGGCCCTGGAGGCGGGGCGCACCGTCGCGGTGCTCGGCTGCGGCGCCGACGTCGCCTACCCGGCCTCGCATCGCTCGCTTTGGCGACGGATCTGCGAGCGCGGCCTGGTCCTCTCGGAGCTGCCGCCGCGGACCGGCGCCTGGCGCTGGGCCTTTCCGGCGCGCAACAGGATCATGGCCGCGCTGGCCGGAATGACCGTCGTGGTCGAGGCGGCGGAACGGTCGGGGTCGCTGATCACCGCCGACCTGGCCGCCGACCTCGGCCGCGACCTCGGCGCGGTGCCGGGGCCGGTCGGCTCACGGCTCTCCGCCGCGCCCAACGCCCTGCTCGCCGGCGGGGCCTGCGTCGTCCGCGACGCCCAGGACGTGCTCGACGCGCTGCTCGGCCCGGGAGCGCGACGGGTCAGGGCGACCGGTCCGGCGCTGACGCAATCGGGAAAGGCAGCCCTGGATGCGGTCGAACGCGGTGCCGAGAGCTGCGACGCGGTGGCCGTCGCGCTGGAAATCGGAGGCGCTGAGGCGGCCGCAGCCCTGGCCGATCTCGAGGCATCTGGCTACGTGACCTGCTCGCTGCTCGGAACCTACAAACGCTCGACACTGGAGGCACCCGATGACATCTAGGCTCCTCGACATGGACGATCCCCGACCGCCCACGGCCCTCTCGATCGCCGGTTCCGATTCCGGAGGTGGCGCCGGGATCCAGGCAGATCTGAAGGCATTCGCACGCTGCGGCGTGCATGGCATGACGGCCATCACCGCGATCACCGCTCAGAACACGGTTGGGGTGGAGGCGGTCGAAGCGGTCCGCCCGGAGATGATCCTCAGTCAAATCGCCGCTGTGGTCGAGGACATCGGCGTCGACGCCGTCAAGGTGGGCATGGTCGGCACGGCGCGGGCCATCGAGGCCGTCGTCGCGGCGCTCGCCTTGGCGGTGGAGGCGCCGGTGGTGGTCGATCCTGTGATGGTGGCGGAGAGCGGCGCGCCGCTACTCGACCCCGATGCGCAGGAAGCGCTGGCCGTGAGGCTGCTGCCGATGGCGACTGTCGCGACGCCCAACATTCCGGAGGCGCGGGCATTGACGGGGGCCGGCGATGACGCCTCACAGGAGGATCTCGCTCGGGAGATGTTGGCGCTCGGTCCGCGAGCCGTGGTGGTCACGGGGGGGCACAGCGACCGACTCGTCGATCTCTTCTGGGATGGACAAGAGGCAGTGGAGATCGTGGGGGAGCGCCACCCTGACGGAGCGGCTCACGGCTCCGGCTGCACGCACTCCTCGGCCCTCGCCGCATACCTGGCCCACGGTCTCACCCCGGTCGAGGCGGCCCGCCGCGCTCGCGAGGTTGCGTCCGCGGCGGTCGCCGCCGGCCTGCGCGGCATCGGTCACGGCGCGGGACCGGTCGACGCGCTCGACATCTCTACTCGCGGGTCCCGCGACCGCTTCCGTTGAGACGGATGAAGCTGCTGCAACCGAGCGTTTTCAGGGCCCGGCAAGCGCTGGACTACACTCGACCCATGAGCGACCCGCTTCACCTGACGATCCTCTATGAGGAGGGCGACGACGGCTGGATTTTTGCCTCTGTTCCGGAGGTACCCGGCGTCCTCAGTCAGGGAAAGACCAAAGACGAGGCCAGGGAGATGGCTCTCGACGCGTTGGCTGGCATGCTCGAGCTGCGCGCGGCTGAGCATCGCCCGCAGGGCAAGTCGGTCGGCAGCGAGTCGCTCAGCATCGTCGCGGCGTGAAGCGTCGCGACTTGGAACGACATCTGACGAGGCACGGCGCGCGATTGCTGCGAGAGGGCAGCCGCCACGCCTACTGGGGGATAGACGCCGAGCGCT
>DASWMG010000264.1:0-3125 GCA_036399875.1 Solirubrobacterales bacterium | reverse complement strand
CAGCGCCTGTGCCGGCTGCTTGGTCTCGGTGTCGACCGAGCGCAGCGGCTTGGTCAGGGTCGAGATCGGCTTGATCGCGGCACGGACCGAAAGCGGCAGGCCGTTGGTCATGCCGCCCTCGAGCCCACCGGCATGGTTGGTCTCGCGCTGGTAGCCGTGCTCCTCCGACCAGAAGATCTCGTCGTGGGCCTCGGAGCCGGGGCGGCCGGCGACGTCCCAGGCTTCGCCGATCGAGACGCCCTTGACCGACTGGATCGAGGCGACCGCGCCGGCGAGCTGGCCGTCGAGCCGCTCCTCCCAGGAGATGTGGGAGCCGAGGCCGGGGACGAGGCCGAAGGTCCGCACCTCGAAGGTCCCGCCGAGGCTCTCGTTCTCCTTGCGAAGGCGGTTGATCTCGGCGACCATCGCCGCGCTCGCCCCGGCGTCGAGGCAGCGGACGGGGTCGTCGTCGACGCCGGCGAAATCCTCTGGGCCGAGGTCGGACCGCTCAGCAGCCTTCACCGAAGCGATCTGGGTGACGTGGCTGTGGACGCTGACCCCGAGCGTCGCAAGGAAACCGCGCGCGATCGAGCCGGCGGCGACGCGGGCGGCGGTCTCGCGGGCGCTCGCCCGCTCGAGCACGTTGCGGATGTCGGTGTGCCCGTACTTCTGGGCCCCGACCAGGTCGGCGTGGCCAGGGCGCGGCAGGTGGACCTCGTCGGGCTCAAAGCCCTCGACCGGCCACGGGTTCATCCGCTCCTCCCAGTTGGCGTAGTCGCGGTTGGCGACCAGCACCGCGATCGGGCTGCCCAGGGTGCGCCCGTGGCGGAGCCCCGAGCGGATCTCAACCGTGTCGGTCTCGATCTTCATGCGGCCGCCGCGGCCGTGGCCGAGCTGGCGCCGCGCCATGTCGCGGTCGAGCGCCGCGCGGTCGAGCTCCAAGCCGGCCGGCATCCCCTCGACAATCGCGACGAGGCCAGGCCCGTGCGACTCCCCCGCGGTGGTGAAGCGAAAGCGGCTGCTCATGCGGGCAAGGCTATAAGCGCAAGAACTTCTGGCGAGTTTATGACCCTATAGGCATGTAAACCCATCAGAAGTTGGCTGGCTCGCGGGCGGCGGCGCGCATCGTGTCCAGCGGCGCCTCGCGGCCGGTCCAGACGCGCAGCGAGTGAGCGCCCTGGCGGACCAGGACCTCGAGCCCGTCCACCGTCCGCGCTCCGGCGCTCTCCGCCGCGCGCAGCAGCGGAGTCGGCTCGGCGCCGTAGACCATGTCCACCACGACCTGGCCCGCGGCGAAGCCGGCGGCGGCCAGCGGCAGCTCCACGAACGGGTCCTCTCCGTGAAGGCCAACCGCGGTCGAGTTGACGACTATCCCGTAGCCGGACGCGCCCGGCGACTCGACCGGCGTCCCCCCGAGTTCTTCACACAGGTGACGGGAACGCAGCTCGGTGCGGTTCCAGACCTCGACCTCGGCCCCCTCGCGCAGCAGCGCCCAGACGATCGCCCGCGCCGCGCCCCCCGCTCCCAGCACCAGAGCCCGGGTCCCAGCCGGCGGCTCGGGGAGCGCGTCGAGCAACCCCTGCGCGTCGGTGTTGTCGGCGCGGATCTCGCCGTCCCCGAAGCTGAGCGTGTTGGCGGCCCCGATCTCGCGCGCGGTCTCGGAGAGCGAGTCGGCAAGCGCCAAGGCCGCGCTCTTGTGCGGCACGGTGACGTTGGCGCCTACGAACCCTTCGCCGGGCATCGCCCGCACCCGCGCCTCGAATCGGTCGGGAGCGACCTCGATCGCCTCGTAGGACCACTCCCCGCCGAGCCCCAGCTCGGCGAGCGCCGCGTTCTGCATGGCCGGCGACCGCGAGTGGGCGACCGGGAAGCCGAGGACCGCGAGCCGCCTCACAGTCGCCTCATTCCTCGCAGGTATCCGGCGATTCGCCGCCGGCCGCTTCACGGGCTTCGTTGTAGCGAGCTTCGTCGGCGAAGAACTCTTCTTCGGTCGAGGAGAAGGAGTGTTCGCCGCAGGCGCCGGGCTTAACCACGTAGAAGAGGTAGTCGACCTTCGCTGGACGGGCGGCCGCTTCGATCGAGGCCAGTCCCGGATTGCCGATTGGCCCCGGCGGCAGGCCGGTGTTGAGGCGCGTGTTGTAGGGCGAGTCGGTCGCCAGCTCCGATTCGCTCAGCGGCTCGGTGTAGTTGCCGGTCGCGAAGCGGATCGTCGCGTCGATCCCGAGCGGCATCCCGTCGCTAAGCCGGTTGTAGATGACGGCGGCGACCAGCGGCCGCTCGCTTTCCAGCTGCGCCTCCTCCTCGACCATCGAGGCGATGATCAGGACGTCGTAGGTGGTGAGGTTCTTGGAACGGGCGTAGCTCATGTCGACGCTGGCGATCCGCCGCTTGAAGTCTTCGAGCTGCAGCTGCACGAGGTCGGAGGCGGGGGCACGCCGCCGCAACTCGAAGGTGTCCGGGAAGAGGAATCCCTCGAGGTTCTTGGCGGCCGAGCCGCCGTAGCGGGCCGGCTTCAGGTAGGGCGAAGTGACGCTGGCCGCCATGTAGTCGCCGCGCAGGCCGGCTTCCTCCGCGACTTCCGCGGTCTGCGACCGCGAGAGACCCTCCGGGACGGTCAGCGTGATCGTGCGCAGGGGCGCCACCGGCGCCGCTGCCGGCTCGTCTCGGTCGAGGTAGCGGTACGCGGCGAAGGCCGCTGCCGCGCCGAGCAGGAGGAGGCCGAAGGCGAGCGTAACGAGGACGCGCCGGCCGCGGCGGCTGCTCGCCGGCCTGTAGGGCGGCGCCGGCGGCAGCGGCGCCTCGTCGTCCCAGGGGTCGGGGCGCGACCGCGGGGCCGGCGCGGGAGCCGGCTCCGGCGGCGGAGGGTCCACGGGCGGCCGCGGGGGGTCTGCGGGCAGTCGCGCCGCCTCGCGCTCGCGTCGCCGCTCTTCGCGCTCGCGCCGCCGCCGCTCGCGCTCCGCCGCGGCGGGATCGTCCTCGGCGAACGGATCGCCGAGCCAGTCGTCACCCATCGTCGCCGGCGTCTCCCTCGGTTGCGGTCAGACCGGCCAGGTAGGTCTCGAGCAGGTGGGCGGCGGCCAGCGAGTCCGGAGCCGCCGCGGCGCCGGCGCGCCTGCTCGCCTCCGCCATGCGGGTCGTCAGGCGCT
>DASWMG010000263.1:0-2034 GCA_036399875.1 Solirubrobacterales bacterium | reverse complement strand
GTTAGGTGCCCATATGGGCACCTAACAACCGGCGGGTCCCGCTGGGACTAGGGCCTGTTGACGAGGCCCGGGTCGGCGACGAGCGGCGCGCCGTCGGCGTCGGGCAGGACGAGGATCGCGCCCTCGCCGCTGGCGTAGGCCCCCTCGCCGTGGTAGATGACGTCCATGCCGACCGCCTCGTCGTGCTCGGTCGCCCGCAGCGGCATCGCCGCGCCGACCAGCTTCAGCAGCAGGTAGGTCATGACGAAGGCGTAGACGGGAGTGACCGCCGCGGCCAGCGCCTGCTCCCCGAACTGGGCCGCGTCGCCGTAGAAGAGCCCGTCGGCGAGACCGCCGTTCCAGCCGATCTGCGCGACGAGGCCGATGAAGAGGATGCCGGTGAAGCCGGCGATCCCGTGGGCGGCGAGCACATCGAGCGTCTCGTCGACCCGCGTCCGCGGCCGGTACATGATCCCGAAGTAGCAGGGCAGCGCCCCGACGAAGCCGAGCACCATCGCCCAGCCCGGGCTGATGTAGCCGCCCGCCGGGGTGATCAGGACGCAGCCGACGATGATCGCGGTGGCGGCGCCGATCGCGGTCACCCGCCTGCCCCGGATCAGGTCGAGCGCGAACCAGGTGATCAGCGCGCAGGCCGGCGTCAGCAGGGTGTTGACGAAAGCGAGCACGCTGTTCTGCCCCGCGTTGATGCCGCTGCCGCCGTTGAAGCCGAACCAGCCGAACCAGAGCAGGCCGGCGCCGACGAGGACGTAGACGGCGTTGTGGGGCAGGAGCGCCTGCCGGCCGTAGTCTTTGCGCGCCCCGACGACGAGTGCCGCGGCGAGGGCCGAGAAGCCCGAGCCCATCTCGACCGGGACGCCGCCGGCGAAGTCGAGCGTCCCCTGCGCTGCCAGCCAGCCACCGCCGAACGCCCAGTGGGCGAGCACCGCGTAGACGACGACCGACCAGAGCGCCGCGAAGACCATGAAGGCGCCGAAGCGCATCCGCTCCACCACGGCGCCGGCGATCAGGGCGACGGTGATGATGCAGAACGTGCCCTGGAAGGCCATGAAGAGGAGGTGGGGGATGGTGCCTTCGCCACGGGGCTCGAAGCCGACCCCGCTGAGGGCGAAGTGGTCGAGGCCGCCGATCAGGGCCGCTTCGCCGTCGAAGGCGAGCGAGTAGCCGAGCAGCGCCCAGGTGACGGCGGCGATCGCCACCGCGGCGACGCACATCATGAAGGTGTTAAGCGTGTTCTTCGCTCGGACGAGGCCGGCGTAGAAGAGGCCGAGGGCGAAGGTCATCATCAGGACCAGCGCCGTCGCCGCCAGCATCCAGGCGGTATCGCCGGTGTCGATCGCGGGCGACATCAGCGCTTCTCCACGGGGGTCACGGCGGCTTCGTCGGACTCGCCGGTGCGGATGCGGACCGCCTGCTCGAGCGGCACGACGAAGATCTTGCCGTCGCCGACCTGCCCGGTGCGAGCGCCGTCGCAGAGCGCCTCGACGGTCGGCTGCACGAAGGAGTCGGAGACCGCAACCTCGAAGCGGACCTTGTCGGAGAGCCCCATCTTCACGGTCGTGCCGCGATAGGTCTCCACCCGCTCGAGCTCACCGCCGTGGCCCTCGACGCGGCTGATCGAAACGCCGCGAACCTCGGCTCGATAGAGCGCTTCCAAGACGTCGTTCGCTTTCTCTGGACGAACGATCCCGATCACCAATTTCACGCCTCTCCCCTTCCGGTCTACACAGCCAGAGCGGCTGCGAGCCTAACGATCCGCGCGCCAGATCGTCGTTGAGGAACGGCGCGAGTGCTACAGGTTGGCGTGGGGCCGGTGCGCCGGGGGCCTGCTGCCGCGACGAGCTGTCAGCGCTCGCAGCCGCGCTCGGGATCGAAGCCGCCGCCTCCGTCGCAGCGGTCGAAGCCGGCGCCGCCGCGGAGGCGATCGCCGCCCGCCCCGCCCTTGAGCACGTCGCGACCGGGATTGCCGGCGAGCAGGTCGGGCCCGCCGCCGCCGAGCAGGCGGTCGGCGCCACGCCCGCCGAAGACGCGATCGGC
>DASWMG010000262.1:0-20504 GCA_036399875.1 Solirubrobacterales bacterium | reverse complement strand
CCCGAAGCAGAAAAAAGAAGTCACGAAAATCGCTAAAAAATACGCTGGCAAACCTGGCCCGCCCGGGCCCGCCGGCCCCGCCGGTGCCGCTGGCCCTGCCGGTCCTGCCGGCCCCGCTGGCCCTGCCGGTCCTGCTGGTCCCGCTGGCGCTAAAGGCGACGCCGGTGCGGCAGGTGCGAAAGGTGCGACCGGTCCGACCGGATCGCCGTGGGTCGCGGGTGGCACCCTGCCTCCCGAACAGACTCTGACCGGTCCGTGGCTTCTCGCCACCGGCGACTTCAGCACGCCGCTTACGTTCAACATCCCTCTGGCTGAAGACCTTCCCGCCGCCAACGTCCACTACGTGACGAAGCAGGAATGGAAAGAAGAAGCCGGGAAAACCCCGCCCGCGGCGTGCCCCGGCTCGTCGGAGGAACCCGAAGCTGAACCCGGTCACCTCTGCGTCTATGAGGACGAAATGGCCAAATTCGGAGGGGAAGCGTTCAAAATTGGTGCTCCCGACGAGAACTCAGGATTTGGGCCCGACACTGGGGCGTCTGAGTCTGGTGCGATTCTGTTTTCGATCGGCTTCGAAGGAATCGGGACCGGAACCTGGGCGGTTACCGCTTCCGAATAGGCAGATCGATTGTCACCGCGGGTTGAATTCCCGCAAACTTCGGCCCGGGGCAAGGAACTTGCCCCGGGCCGTTTTTTTGCGTGGCCACCGAGCCCGTTCGCGCCGCCTGCCACAGAGGCAGGGTGGTCTTGTGGGTGCCAAGTGGGAAGCCGCCCTCGGCGGCCGGATGGTGAGGGTAGAGTCTCGACGGCCGGACGGTGCGGCCGAAGCCACCGGATGCACGACGAAGCGCGCCCAGCGGCGCCGCAGATCCTTCTCGGTCAATTCGCGGCGATCCAGCTGAGACCAGCGACCCTGGCCGAATCGCCAACCAGCCAGACCGGGTGGCACGGCGCCTACGGGTGTCCGCAGGCGGGCAGCCCGTAGGCCGCGGAGACGTTTTCGGTCTTGCGGTACGGATAGTTGCGACCCTCGGCCAGATCCTTGCGCGTCCGCGCGACCATTTCCTCGAGGGTCGTGATCACTTCCTCTACTTCCTCCTCCTCGCCAGGCGGCGGCTCAAGGGCACGGAGGTCGTCGATCTCGCCTTCGAAGCCGGGGGCGATCGCTTTCTCGATCAGCGCCCGCCGCGCTTTGGGGCTGTCGGGTTGATTGCTGTACTGCTTGAAGACCTGTTGCGCTCGCGCCGTCATCTGTTCGCCGCGTTGTTCGCAGGCGGCGTTGGCAGCCTGGATGAAGTCGGCCTTGACGATGACGGCCTCGTCGTTGGACGCCAGGTTCCCGCCCTCGTCGTCGCCGCAGGCCCCGAAGGAGAGGGCGAGGGCCGTCGCGGCACCGGCTATGACGTATCGCTTATGCATCGGGATCTCCCTCCTTGCCTCGACAGCCCCTACTGGGGCGTGGCACACTCGCCGATGCCGTACTTGTCCGCCAGTTTTTCGCCTTTGGTATACGGATACACGCTCGGCTGCGGATTGCCGCTCATGTAGTCGATCACGCCCTGGATCTCGCTGTAGATCGCTTCGAGTTCTTTCTCGTCGCCGGGGGGCTGGTCGAGCTCTTCCAGTTCCTGGAGCTCCGTCGTGAAAATCGGCACGATGACCTGGTGCGCGAGTTTCTTCGCCGCGACCTTGCCAGGCAGTTTGAAGACTTCTTTGAAGACTTTCTGACCCTTGTCCTGAACTTCTTTGACGCGTTCTTTGCAGAGTTCGTTCGCCTGGACGATGAACTCTTCTTTCTCGGGGTCGCCTTCGGCCGCTTCTTCGGCCGCCGCCTGCAGGTCGGTGGTTTCGCCCCCGCCGCTTTCTCCCCCGTTGGTTCCGGCCGCCGCGCCGGAGTTGGAAGAATTATTGGCGGTGGTCTCCTCGTCGTCGCCACAGCCGACGGCGAATACAAGTCCGATGAGCGCGACCGCGGCCGCGATAAGAAGGCGCCCCCGCATGTTGATTCCCCCAGTATGTAGAAGATTCCCGAGTACTAAGGGAGGCTTATATCAAAACGGAGGCGGCGCTGGGGGCGAGGCGTCTCAGCTCGCGAGCTGCTCGATGCCGCTCGCTCGCTGCCCGCCGGCGGCGAGCATGAGCTTGAAGTCATGTGGCGAGGAGGCGTAGTCGAGCGCGACCTCCTCCGCGACCCTGCCCTCCATCACGTAGCCGAGCAGCGACTGGTCGAAGGTCCGCATCCCGTAGTACTCGCCCTCGCCGATCACCTCCGTGATCTTGCCGGTCTCGTTCGGGTTGAGGATCAGGTCCTGAACGCGCCCGGTGACGACGAGCACCTCGGAGGCGGGCACCCGGCCCTCGCCGCTCAGGTCGGGGACGAGACGCTGGGCGATTGCCCCGCGCAGGGTCGAGGCGAGCATCACGCGTGCCTGGTGCTGCAGGTGGGGCGGGAAGAAGTCGATGATCCGGTTGATCGTCTCCGTCGCGTCGAGCGTGTGCACGGTGGAGAGGACGAGGTGGCCCGTCTCAGCGGCCGAGAGGGCGGTGCGCACGGTCTCCTCGTCGCGCATCTCGCCGATCAGAATGACGTCGGGGTCCTGGCGCAGGACGCGGCGCATCGCGCGCGCGAAGCTCTCCGTGTCCGAGCCGACCTCGCGCTGGTTGACGATCGAGCGTTTGTCCTTGTGCAGGTACTCGATTGGGTCCTCGAGCGTGACGATGTGGTGGGCGCGCGTGCGGTTGATGTGGTCGATCATCGCCGCCAGGGTCGTGCTCTTGCCGGAGCCGGTCGTGCCCGTTACGAGGACGATCCCTCGCTGCTCCTCGGCCAGGGTCGTAACGACCGGCGGCAGGCCGAGCTCCTCGACCGAGCGAATTTCGAACGGGATCGCCCGGCAGACGATCGAGGTCGAGCCGCGCTGCTTGAAGGCGTTGACGCGGAACCGCGAGACCCCCGGGATCGAGTAGGAGAAGTCGGCCTCGCCGGCCGCTTCGAACTCGGCCTTCGAGCGCTCCTCGGCGATGTCTTGGAACGCCTTCTCGGTGTCCTCGCCGCTGAGGCGCTCGTACTCTTCGAGCGGCGTGAGCTCGCCGTTCAGCCGAATCGTCGGCGGGACCCCGACCTTGACGTGCAAGTCGGAGCCTCCACGCTCGACGAGCGTGCGCAGCGCTGAATCGATGTCGAGCATCCCGCTCCCTATCGGCCGGCCCGGGAAGGGGCTTGAGGGCCGAAATCCAGATGATTTCTTGCGCAAACTGCGACCGTACCCTAAGGTGGGGGAGTGGGTTGGGGAGACGACGGGTTCAGCGGGTTCGACGCCTCGCTGGGCGGATTCGTGGGCAGCCGCTACCTGGAAGGGATCGAGCGGCGATTCTGGCTTGATCTCTGGCGAGCGCCCGTGCTCGACGCGGTCGAAGAGGGTGGAATCGAGGCAAGGCGATACGGCCCGGTTCAGGCCACCCTGGTGGGTGCTCTCCCAGACACGCCGTTACTGAACATGGTCCTTGGTGCCGCCGAGGCCGGAGCCGTCAGCAAGGGCCACCTCGAGGCGGCGGTGGAGTGGGCTGAGTCCCGCGATCTCGCCTGCCGCATCCCGGTTGCGGTCGACCAGCCCGAGGCGGGCGCCGCGGAGGATTTCCTCAACCGCCGCGGCTACCAGCGGACCGAGTCCCTGGTCAGGTACGTGCGCGAGTCCTCGCCGCCGCGCTTCTCCGAGCCGCCCGGCATAGAGGTGGACGAGGTCCCTGAGTTCATGGAAGGCTTCTCCCGATATCTCTCGGATGGGCTCGGCCTTGACCATATGGCGGGCCCTCTCTTCGACTGCCTACCGGGACGCGAAAGCTGGCGCTCCTATGTCGCGATCGGCGAGCACGACACGGGGATCGGCGCGGCGACGATGATGGTCGACTTCCGGGTGGCCATGCTCGGCTTCGCCGCGACGAACCCCTCCGAGCGGCGCAAGGGCGCCAACCTGGCGCTGTTGGGCCGCTGCATCCGCGACGCCGCCGGCTCAGGCTGTCACACGCTGGTCGCCGACGTCGAAGAGCCGATCACGAGGCCGGCGGGGCCATCGTCGGCGGCGCGCAACCTCCTCCGCGCCGGCTTCCGGGCGACGGCGGTCCGACCGATCTGGCGCCCGGCCTAAGCGGTCCGGAATCGCCGGGGCCGCCAGGCTCCCCTCAGGTGACTTCGCGCAGTTTCTGAGCTTCGCCGAGCTGCTGGAGCTTTTTGAGACTCTGGTTCTCGATCTGGCGGATCCGCTCGCGCGTCACGTTGAAGGTGCGGCCGACCTCGTCCAGCGTCCGGGGATGCTCGCCGCCGAGGCCGTAGCGCAGTTCGAGCACGCGCCGCTCGCGGTAGGAAAGGTTCTCCAGGGCCTCCTTCAGCGCCTCTTTGGTGAGCAGGTCAGCGGCCCGGTCGAAGGGGGACTCGGCCTTCTCGTCGGCGATGAACTGGCCGAACTCCGACTCCTCCTCGTCGCCGACCGGCTTCTCCAGCGAGACGGGCGCCTGCGCGGAGCGCTTGATCGAGTCGACCTCCTCGGGGTCGATGCCGGTCACGTCGGCGATCTCCTCCGGAGTGGGCTCGCGGCCCAGCTCGGTCACCAGCTTGCGCTCGGCCCGGCCGATCTTGTTCAGCTTCTCGACGACGTGGACCGGGATGCGGATCGTCCGCGCCTTGTCGGCGAGCGCCCGGGCGATCGCCTGGCGGATCCACCAGGTCGCGTAGGTCGAGAACTTAAAGCCCTTGCGGTAGTCGAACTTCTCTGCCGCGCGGACCAGCCCAAGCGTTCCCTCCTGGATCAGGTCGAGGAAGGGAAGACCCTGGTTGCGATAGTTCTTGGCGATCGAGACGACCAGGCGCAGGTTGGACTCGACCATTTTCTGCTTTGCGTCGAGGTCGCCGCGCTCGATCCGCTTGGCGAGTTCGACCTCCTCCTGGGCGGTCAGCAGGCGGACTTTCCCGATGTCCTTGAGGAACAGCTGCAGGCTGTCCGTGGTCATGTCCGGTTTCAGGTCGAGCGCCTGTTTGCTGCGGCGCCGGCCTTTGCGGCCCGTGTCGGCGGGCATCGCTTCGGCGGCCGCTTTCTGGGCCGGGTCCATGTCCTCGACGAGCTCGATGCCCTGCTTCTCGATGTGGCCGTAGAGGTCCTCGACGTCGGACTCGTCGAGATCGACCTCCGAGACAGCCGCGGCGATGTCCCCGAAGGTGAGCACGCCGAGCTGCTGACCGCGATGGATCAGCCCTTTGACCTCCTCGAGCTCTTGAAGCTCCGCTACCAGCATCTTGTCTGCACCGCTCCTCTGGGCTAGATGGTTAAGTCTCTACGCATGAAAGGCGGCGGGAGGCGAAAAGTCGCGACCCAGGGGGTCTCGATCGACATTCGTCAAAAAAAGGGGGACCGACAAGGCGGTCCCTCCCGAAAAGCCCTTCGTACGTCTGTTCCCATGATAGGTGCTTCAGTTTTTGAAGTCAATGCCTGAGCGGGCGCCTGGTGGCTGAGCGGCTCGGGCGAGCCCGGCCCTGGCTGCAGGCGTTCTGGCGGCGTGCCTACCGGGAGAACGTCACCGGCCTCTCGGCGATGGTCGCCTACAACCTGATGCTGGCGGTCTTCCCCTTCGCCCTGCTCGTCCTCTTCGTCTTCGGCCAGGTCCTGCGGATCAAAGGGGTGGAGACGGGGGTCCTCGACGACCTGCAGCGGCTCTTTCCGAACGTCGAGCAGGGCACCCTCACCAACGTCCTGGAGCGGATCGAGGAGAACTCGACGACGATCGGGATCGCCGCCTTCCTCGGCTCGCTTTGGATCGGCGCCTCCTTCTGGGGCGCGATGGACACGGCCTTCTGCCGGATCTACCACGTCGAATGCAGGGGCTGGGTCGAGCAGAAGCGCTTTTCATTCGCGATGCTCGCTGTCGTCCTGCTGCTGATCGCGGCAAGCATCTTCCTGCCCGCTCTGGAGGCGGGGCTCGTCTCCGGGACCGATCGCCTGCCGCTCGGCCTCTCCGACATCAAGGCGATCGACACGCTGCTGCTGCTCGCCGCCGCCCTGCTCGGCACGTTCGCGATTTGCTGCGTGATCTTCTGGGCGGTGCCGAAAGGGCACATGCCGTGGCGGGACGTCTGGCCTGGGGCCCTCTTCGTCACGCTCGCTGCCGGGATCGCCAATTGGGCCTTCCCCTTCTACCTCACGAACGTCTCGAGCCTCTCGAGCCTCGGCTCGACCGCGGGTTTCGTGTTGATCGCCCTGCTCTGGTTCTACCTGCTCAGTCTGGCGCTCCTCGCCGGCGCGGTGATCAACTCGTTGCGTCACGAGTTGCACGACACCGGCGCACTGCCCTACGGCTAGCGCCGGAGGGGCTCAGGCGGCGTGCGTTGCCAACGCCTCGGCCGAACTCCCGAAGAGGGCGCCGTGGAGGCCCTCGACGAGGGCCCGCGCGAGTCGCTGATCGCCGCCGAGTTCGAGACCATCCGTGTCCTCTTCGATGACGCCGCGCAGCCAGGCACTCGTGGGGCCGGTCACCCAGGCGTCAGCGTCGCGATCGAGCCGGACGCTGCAGCCGTCGAGCTGACCGCCGTCGACGTGGGCCATCGCGCCGACCAGGCGCCGGTCCTTGCCGTCGCTCATTTCGACGCCGAGCCGGCACGAGCCAGTCAGGTCGCCGGGCAGGTCCAGCAGGGGAAGCACCAACAGCAGGGCTGCCTCGACGTCGATCCGCGCGATCGGGACGCTGTCCTCGGGGAGGTGGCGGCGCTCCCACTGCGCGGCCGCGGCGAGTGGGGCGATTCCGCGTCGCAGCCAGGCAGTCGGCGCGTAGGGCGTTCCCTTGCCGTTGCCGTCGCAGGCTTCCACCTGCCCCGTCAGGCGCATCGCCCCGAGCCGGCGCTCGAGCGAGGGGTAGCTCAGCCCGGCGATGATCCGGTCGAGCTCGGTGAGCGAAAGCGGACGCGCGGCGAGGGCGCGCAGCATCGTCGAGGACCATGCCTCGATCAGCGATTTGATTGCGGCCTTGCCCTCGGTGCCGCCGAAGTCGAGCTGCCCGCCGGGCGCTTCTCGCAGCCAATGCTCAACGGCCGCGACGACGAACAGCAGGTCCTTGCCGCTGCCCGTCAGCTCGTACTCGAGCACGCCGGGGAAGCGATCGCGGCGACGCTTTTCAATTGCCCCCGCGGCTTCAAGCTCCCTGAGGTGGGCGCGCAGCGTGGTCTGGGCGGGTGAGCCGGTTTCCCGACGCAGGTCGACGAGCCGCTTCGGGCCGCCGGCGAGCTTCTGCAGGACCGTGCCGTTCAGCGGGCTGGCGAGCAGTGAAAGGGCGCGCGCCCCGGAGCGTGCCGTCTCCCCATCCCCATTGACCCCCGTAGCAGTCAAGTAGTTTGGATTATTACAGGAAAGAGTCCCCTTTGGGAATCGAACGGGTTCTCAAGCGCTCGCGACGGCGAGGAGCTCGGGCCCGAGGCCCTTGACCAATGCCTGCGCCAGGCGGCGACGGCCCCCGACGTCGAGGTGGTCGCTCTCGAAGCCCAGCATTGCCCGGATCCAGGCCGGCGGCTCTCCCTTGGCCCACGCGTCCGTGCGGTTCTCGACGTCGGCGCTGCAGCTCACCTTTCCCCTCTGGACATATGCCACAACGCCGGCGAGATCCTCGTGGCCGTTGAGCCGCATCCCCATCAGGCACGAGCCGCTCAGCGAGCTGGGGACGCGCAGCGCGGGCAAGCCGAGGAGGAAGATCGTCTCGGCGTCGGTCCGGGTCATCGCAACCGCGTCGTCGGCCATGTGCTGTTGCTCCCAGTGGACAGCGGCGGCGATCGAGGCGACGCTTTGGCGCAGCCAGTCGGTGACCGCGTACGGGGTCCCTTTGCCGTTTCCCTCCTGAGCTTCGACCAGGCCGCTCAGCCGCAGGGCGGCGAGTCGGCGTTCCACGGCGGGGTAGCTGACCACTCGGATGCCGCCGGCCAGTTCGCTCAGCGACTGGGGGTGCTCCGCCAGGCAGCGAAGGATGGTCGACGACCAGCCGCCGAGCAGGGCTTTCAGGGCCGCCTTGCCGGCGTCGCCGCCGAAGCTCAGCGGTTCTCGCGGCATCAGGGCGAGCCAGCGCTCGAGCGCATCGATCACCTCGAGCAGGTCCTCGCCCGGACCGCCGAGGGCGAACTCGACCACCCCGGGTGCGTCCTCGCGGCCTCGCCGGACCACGGCGCCGATCCCTTCCAGGTTCTTCAGATGCGTGCGCAGAGTGGTCTGGGGGACGGGTCCCGTTTCCACCTGGAGCTCGACCAGCCGCTTCGGTCCATCGCCCAGACGCTGAAGTATCCGGCCGATCAGCGGTACGGCGAGCAATTCGAGCGCGCCCGCGCCAGCGTGCGGCAGGGTCCCCGTGCCGTTCGTATCTGGATGCGCTCCCCGACCGGTCAATGCCTTTTGATTATGGCACGAAACTGGCCGTTTTTAGAAACAATAGAGGCCATTTGTACGCACGCGGCGGTTTGTCAGCCAGACAGGAGGTGGCCGGCGGTTCAGGGCCCACGCACGGATTCACCCAACCCAGGCATGCGGCGCCCGCTCGCTCAAGCTGCTGGCCTGAATTGCCGAGCTAATCCGCGAACGCATGAGGGACAAGCTCAACGAAAACCCGCTGATGCAGGTGGCCGTAATCGGTGCCCTGTTGGTCGCGACCGGTTTCTTCGTGCTCTCCACGATGGGGGGCGGCGGAGAAGAAGAAGCCGCGAGCGAATCGACGGCCGGCATCGCGATCGAATCGCCGACCGGGATGACCACGGAAACGGGTGCAGTCGGTGCGGCGGCGGTGCCCGCCCTGCCACCCGACGCCGCCGCCGCCGCCCCGCCACCACCACCCGCCGTTCTGCGGGCTTTCGACTCCAACCAGATCGTCGTCCTCCTCTTCGTGCGCAACGGCGGCATCGACGATCGTCTCGTCAGGGACGGGATGGCGCGACTGCGCTCCCTCCCCGGCGTCTCCCCCTTTGTCGTCCCGGCCGGCCGGATCTCTCGCTACGCCTCGATCGCCCAGGGCGTGGCGGTGGATCGGGTTCCCGCGCTCATCGTCCTGCGACCGAAGCGGCTCTCGGACGGCATCCCCGCCGCCTCGGTCAGCTACGGCTTCCAGAGCCCCCAGAGCATCGTGCAGGCGGTCGTCGACGCCGGCTACGAGGGGCGCACCCTGGACTACCACCCGTAGGAGGGACATGGACCCGCGGGACTTCCCGAACCACCTGCGACCAGTCCCCGACTCGGGCGACTCGACCGCCCCGGCGCTCGACCACGAGGAGGGCGCCACCCCCGGCCTGACCCCGCCGCTCGCCCGTGGTCGCTCCAGCGGCTTCGTCACCGATGTCCTTGTGGATCTCGGCTACGTCAACGACGAGCAGGCCCGCCAGGCGATCGAGCAGGCCCGCACCGCCGCCCGCCCGCCCGAGCGGCTCCTGGTCGAGCAGGGGGCGATCACCGCCGACCAGCTCTCGCGCGCCGTCGCCGAGCGCTACGGGTTGGACCACGTCGACCTCTCCGCCTACCAGGTCGACATGGCGGCGGCCAACCTAATTTCTGTCAACACCGCGCGTCGCTATCGCGCTCTCCCCGTCGGCTTCGTCGACAAGGAGACGCTGCTGGTCGCGATGGCCGACCCCACCAACGTGCTTGCGGTCGACGACATCCAGATCGCGACTGCGCTCGACTGCCGCGTCGCCGTCGCCGCCGAGGAGGACATCGAGGCGCTGATCGGCCGCCTCAACACCCTGCAGAGCGCCGTCCACGAGGCGGTCCACGAGGGCGAAGAAGCCGCCGAGGACGAGCTCGCCGAAGTCGCCGACATCGAAGTCAGCGCCGAAGACGCGCCCGTCATCAAGCTGGTCTACAGCATCCTCGGGCAGGCGGTGGGGGAGGGGGCCTCCGACGTCCACTTCGAGCCCGACGAGGGGGAAATGCGCGTCCGCTTCCGCGTCGACGGCGTGCTCCGCGAGGCGGCTCACGTGCCGAAGCGGATGGTCAACGCGGTCGTCTCGCGGATCAAGATCATGAGCGACCTCAACATCGCCGAGAAGCGGATCCCCCAGGACGGACGGGTCAGCGTCACCGTCGAGGACCGCCGCGTCGACCTCCGCATCACCACCCTGCCGACGCAGCGCGGCGAGGGGGCGACGATCCGCATCCTCGACAAGGACAACGCCCAGATCGGTCTCGACGAGCTCGGCATGGACGGGATCGCGCGCGAGCGCTTCGAGGGGGCGTTCAAGCAGGCCTACGGGGCCGTGCTGGTCACCGGCCCGACCGGATCGGGCAAGAGCACGACCCTCTACGCCGCCCTCCAGCAACTCAACCAGGTCGAGAAGAACATCATCACGATCGAGGACCCGGTCGAGTACAGGCTCTCGGGGATCAACCAGATCAACGTCAACCGCAAGGCCGGGCTCGACTTCGCCACCGGACTGCGCTCGATGCTGCGCGCCGACCCCGACATCGTCATGGTCGGCGAGATCCGTGACGGGGAGACGGCGCGGATCGCGATCGAGGCGGCGCTGACCGGCCACATGATGCTCAGCACCCTGCACACCAACGACGCTCCGGGCGCCGTCACCCGCCTCACCAAGATGGGGATCGAGGCCTTCATGATCGCCTCCGCGGTCGATTGCGTCGTCGCGCAGCGGCTCGCCCGCAAGCTCTGCACCCACTGCAAGCAGCGCACGATCGTGCCGCCGCAGGCGCTCGCCGAGGCCGACATTCGGGTCGCCGGTGAGCTCGAGGCCTACGAGCCGGTCGGCTGCTCGCGCTGCAACCAGAGCGGCTACAAAGGCCGCGTCGGCCTCTACTCGGTGATGCAGATGAGCGAAAGGATCAAGGAAATGACCGTCGCCAACGCCCCCGAGGCCGAGATCGCCACCGCCGCGCGCGACGAGGGGATGTGCACGTTGCGGGAGGACGGACTCGACAAGGTGCGGCGCGGGTTGACCAGCCTGGAGGAGATCATCCGTGTTACGGCCTAACGGGAGTGTGTCGGCGCTCAAGGATCGGCCCGGGGCGTCGATCTAACTCGCCATGGACTTCGATTTCGCAGAGGTTCTCCGCCGCATGGTGGAGGCGCGGGCCTCGGACGTACACCTCACCCCCGGTATGCCGCCGGCGCTCCGCGACAAGGGCAAGATCGTGCCGATGGACGGCTTCCCGGTCCTCTCCGGCCAGGAGACGCGCGAGGTCGTCTACAGCATCCTCAACGACGACCAGCGCAAACGCTTCGAGAACGACAAACAGCTCGACTTCGCCTACGCGATCCCCGGCGTCGCCCGCTTCCGCGTCAACTGCTTCTTCCAGCGCGGCGCGGTCAGCGCCGCCTTCCGCCTGGTCCCGCACGAGATCCCCGGCCTCGACTCGCTCGGCGTGCCGCAGGTGCTGCGCGAGCTGGCCAATAAACCGCGCGGCTTCGTCCTCGTCACGGGCCCCACGGGCTCGGGCAAGAGCACGACCCTGGCGGCGATGATCGACGCGATCAACGAGGAGCGCCAAGACCACATCCTCACGATCGAGGACCCGATCGAGTTCCTGCACCGCCACAAGAAGTCGATCGTCAACCAGCGCGAGATCGGCTCCGATGCCGACTCGTTCGCGCTCGGCCTGCGCGCCGCCCTGCGCGAGGACCCCGATGTGATCCTGGTCGGCGAGATGCGCGACCTGGAGACGATCTCGACCGCGCTGACCGCGGCCGAGACCGGCCACCTCGTCTTCGCCACCCTGCACACCCAGTCGACCGCGCAAACGGTGGACCGGATCATCGACGTCTTCCCGCCCGAGCAGCAGGGCCAGGTCCGGACCCAACTCTCGATCGCCCTGCAGGGGATCGTCACCCAGCAGTTGCTGCCTACCTCCGACGGGATGGGCCGGGTCGTCGCCACCGAGGTGCTGGTGCCGACCCCGGCGATCCGCAACCTGATTCGCGAGGGCAAGACGCATCAGATCTACGCCGCCGTGCAGACCTCGGGCGCGGTCGGCATGCAGACGATGGACGCCGACCTGGTGCGCCTGGTGCGGGCCGGCAAGATCACCCGCTCGCTCGCCGAACAGCGCGCCTCGGTGCCGGAGGAGCTCAAACGGCTGCTCGGCTCGGCGCCGGTGGCGCCGGCGGCACTCGAAGGCGACGGCGCGATGCAGCCGCTGGGCGGCGGCCCGCCGTCGGCTCAGCCCGCCGCGTCGAGCGTCGGCGCGCCCCCGGGGGTGTAGCCGGTGGCGGGCGCGACCACCTTTGCCTTCAAAGCGATGGACGTGGCCGGCGCCGCCACGGCCGGGGAAGTCGAGGCCGAGTCCAAGGCGCAGGTCACCGAGCAGCTCCGCCAGCGCGGGCTGATCGTCCTCGACGTCAGCGAGAAGAGCGAGCCCTTCAAGATCGAGGACGTCTTTCGGCGCTGGAAGAAGGTCGACATGCGCGAGCTGGCCGTGTTCTCGCGGCAGTTCGCGACGCTGGTCGCCTCGGGCATGCCGATGCTGCGGACGCTGCACACGCTCGAGGAGCAGACCCAGGACGAACGGATCAAGGAGGCGGTCGCCGGCGTGCGGGCGGACGTCGAGTCCGGCTCGACGCTCGAGCAGGCGATGGAGCGCCACCCCGAGGTGTTCGACCGGCTCTACCGGGCGATGGTCCGCTCGGGCGAGGAATCCGGGCGCCTCGAGGACTCGCTCGACCGCGTCGCCTTCCAGGTCGAGAAAGCCGATGCGCTGAGGCGCCAGGTCAAATCGGCGATGATGTACCCGGCGCTGGTCTTCGGCTTCGCCGTCCTGGCGCTGCTGGCGATCGTCACCTTCGTGATCCCGGTCTTCGCCGGCATCTTCGAAGAACTGGCCGAAGAACACCCCGAGGAAGAAGGCGGCCTGCCGATCCCCACCCAGCTCTGCGTCACCGCCTCCGACGCGATCACCAGCTACTGGTTCATCATCTTCCCGGCGGCGATCGCCGTCGCGATCGGCTTCTTCAGATGGAAGCGCACTGACCGGGGCAAGGAGCTCTGGGACCGCTTCGTCCTGAAGATCCCCTTCCAGATCGGCGACGTGATCCAGAAGATCGCCCTGGCGCGCTGGTCGCGCACCTTCTCGGGCTCGGTCTCGGCCGGCGTGCCAATGCTCCAGTCGATCAAGCTGACCGGTGAGACGGCCGGCAACGCGGTGCTGGAGAAGGCGATGGACGACGTATACGCCTCGGCCAAGCGCGGCGGCTCGCTGGGGCAACCGATCCAGACGAATCCGATCTTCCCGCCGATGGTGGGGCACATGGTCTCGGTCGGGGAGGAAACCGGCCAGCTGGAACACATGCTGGGCAAAGTCGCCGACTTCTACGAGACCGAGGTCGACGCCAAGATCAAAGCGCTCACCTCGCTGATCGAGCCGCTGATGATCGTCTTCGTCGGCGGCATGGTCGGCTTCATCGTGATCGCGATGTACCTGCCGATCTTCAGCCTCTACGACAAGATCGGCTGAGGCCCGGGCTTCGGCTTAACGCAGGAGACGCAAACCAAGCCGTTTCTCGTTGACACGGCTTTTCCTGAGTATGTAGCTTCCCCTCAAGTGCTGTGAGGCACTGAAGGTCGCGGTTGACGGGGGAGAAACCAGAAGCAGCCAAAGAGGGGTTTTCCGGCCTGCTGCACAAGGCAGGCGAGGCGCTGGTGCCGCTGCTCGTGTCGGGTGCCAGCTTCGTCGGCTTCGTCGCCTTCGCCGGGGCCGTGATCGAGTGGACGCGGCTGACAACGGTCAAGGTTCCGCCCGAGCAGGCGATCGCCGCCTTTCCGCGCGGCGAACTGGTCGCGATCGGGGCGGCGGTGCTGCTGATCTTCGGCTTCTTCGGGGCGCTGGCGACGATTGTCGCCTACATGACCGACCGGGCCGGCCGGGCGACCCCCGGCATGGCGCGCACGCTGCTGCTGATCCTCGTGCTCGAGGCGATCGGCGCGATCGTCCTGGCGCCGGACGCTGGCGAGACGGAGACCGCGATCGCCGCGGCGATCTTCGTCGCGGCCGCCGCGATCGTCTTTTGGATGACGTTCGTCGACGGGCTCGTCCAGGTCAGGGACGTGCTCTACAAACGGGCTTCCGAGACCCAGGAACCGCGCCGCCGCGCCGCCGTCCTGCTGCCGCGCGGCCCCGCCTGGTTCGCAGGCTTTGCGGCTCTCTTCGTCCTCGCGGCCTTCTCGTTCGGGTTGCTCTCGTGGGACCGCGGCGTTCCGCTCGGCGTCCTGATCGTGCTCGCCGTCCTGGCGATCGCCGCGGCCGGCTGTGACGTCAAGGCTTACGACCGCTGCAGAGCCACAGTGGAAGCGCTCGAAGAGAAGGCTGCTAGGAATGCTCGCGCTCGCAGCGACGATGAGGTGGTTCGCAGAGGGCCGCTCTACCGACTCGCCGGCCTCCTGCCGTTCGTGCGCAGATGGCGCGAGGCAGAGGCAGGCACTCAAAAAAAACGCGAAGCGGCCGATGCGAAGGACCGGGAGGAGGGGAGGCTGGGACGGGCCCGGCCCTACCGTCTGGTCGTCACCCGTCGCGGTGTCGCGGCGATGTCGGTGCCGATGGCCGCGGCCGTGGTGTTGCCGACCATCGTGGTG
Organism: Solirubrobacterales bacterium; assembly: GCA_036399875.1. Classification (GTDB taxonomy): domain Bacteria; phylum Actinomycetota; class Thermoleophilia; order Solirubrobacterales; family 70-9; genus VRUE01. The sequence continues at coordinate 5,923 of DASWMG010000262.1, read as the reverse complement.
GGTCAGTGGTGGCTGGTTGGAGCGCTCGCGTCCGCGAGTCTCATTTGCGCCGGCCTCTGGCGGGTCGCGACGCTCTCGAAGACGAAGTTCGTCTGGTTCGGCCTCGCCGTGTTCATCTCGGTACCGCTCTTCGGCACCTTCGCGCTGATCGGCCGCAACCTCGTCGAGCCTCAGGTGCAGCCGATCGCCCTGATCCGCAGCGGCGACGGTCCGGACGAGTCTCTGCAGGGCATCTACGTGACGGAGTCCGACGACCGCGTCTACTTCGCCAACCTGGCGACCGAAGGTTGCTCCGACCGCCTCTCGGCCAGCAGCGGCAGGCTGCTGTGGGTGCCGAAAGAGGACGTCGTCGCGATGTCGATCGGGCCCTCTCAGGACGTCGAGTCGGCCGCTCGCTCGGCGCTCGAGATGTCCAGCGCCCTGACCCGTTCGGTCGAGACCCCCACCGGGAAGCAGGTCGACCTTGGTGCGCCGGAGGAGCCGGGGAAAGCGCCTCCGGCGCAGGACGGCGAGGGCGAGACGCGCCTGGAGAGCGCCGGGCCGGCGATCCGGCCCTACTTCGGCAGGGGTCTTCGCCTGCACCCCGAACAGGCGGCGCCTGGCACCGAGGTGACGTTGACCATGACCGCGCCCAACAGGGGCGACGGCGAGGGACGCGAAGGCTTCGGCCGGTGGCGGGACGGCAAGACGCTCCGCCTCGGTGGCGTCGAGGCCAAGATCGCCAAGGAGGAAGCACGCAACGCCGCCGGTGCCGAATTCGCCCGCCTGGCCGACGGCCGCGACCTGATTCTCGAGAAACAGACGCTCTATACGCGGGTGCCGGGCGAGGGAATCGTCAAAGTGGGCGACGGGAGGCGGGTCGAAGGGGACGCGCGTTTCGTCAAGCTCGACGACGATTCGGTGCGAAAGCTGATCGGCGGCGAGGGGCGTGATGGCATGTACCTAGCGGTCGGCGCGGCCGGCCGTCTCGTCGGCGAGCCGAGCGTGATGCTCGACGGCGGGGGCAAGCCTGTCGACCTGCAGCCGCAACTGTGGCGGCAGGCCTGGCACCCCAACTACATCCGCTTCGTCGTCCCGGAGGACGCCGGCGAGGGCGAGGTGACCGTCGAGTGCAGGCAGCTCGCCGGCCAGCCCGTACTCGGCGTCGTGCGGGCATCGACGGCGCGCATAACCGTGCGCATGCAGAGCGGCTCGCCGCGGGTCGTCTTCGACAGCGGCCACTCGGGTGAGGAGGGTGGCGAAGTGACGGCTCGGCAGTGGACCATCGCCGGCCGTCCCGCCGGATCCAGGGACAGGGTCTCGGCGGACCTGCCGCCGCGCTACGGCCCCTACTCCGTGCAACTCCGGGTCACCAACGCGGACGGAGAGTCGGACCCGGCCAGCGTCAAGCTGCTGCGACTGCCGGCATCTCTCTTCAAATTCGGCAAGAGCGTGCCGGTGAAGCAGTCAGCGGTCGATCGCGAGCGGAAGATCGTTCGGGCCGCGATCGAAGAAGCGGACGCGCCTCCGGTCGCTATCGAAATCCACGGACACGCCGACGAGGTCGGCACGGACGCCTACAACGTCGGTCTCTCCCTGCGGCGGGCGCGCGTGGTGCGCAAGGAACTGTTGTCCGGCAGCAGCAACGAACTGAGGGGCGAGCAGTTCCGACCGGGCAACCTCATCCCGGTGACGATCCGCGCTTTCGGCGAGACGTGCCCAATCGACCGGCGGCCCGCTCCGCGGAAAGCCAACCGTCGCGTTGAGATATTCATCCTCGAACGCGGCGTCTCCATCGCCACTCCGGAGAGCTGCCAGGCCGGAAGCATCAAGCAGTCGCGCTGGTAGGCGCCGCTCCAAGGCCTACGCTATCCGTCCAGGGACGGTGCGCCAGGGGTAATCCTGCGACGGATGGAGGCCCAGCCGAAAAGCGACGTCGAGGTTGCCGGCAGCGACATCGCGGTTGCCGGCGCTCGACTCCCCGAACGCCAGCGCCAAGCTCTGGAGTTGCGCGAGCAGGAGGGCCTCTCCTATGAGGAGATCGCGGCGAGACTCGGTACGAGCTGGAGCTCCGTCGCCAAGCTGATCGCCCACGCCAGGATCACTGTCTACGACGAGCTCCACGGCACGATCCTTGCTTCGGTGGCGCCCTCGGCCGAGTGCGAGCGGGCGCTGCCGCTGATCGCGGCGCGGGAGGACGGCGAGCTCGACGGCAGGTCCGCGGAGGCGACCTGGGTTGACGATCACCTCGAAGAGTGCGGTCGCTGCCGGCGGGGAGTCGAGGAGATGAGCGCGGCTCGCGCTGCGTGCCGCGGGCAGGGATCGAGTGGGGCCCGGCCCTCGCGTCGCGGTGCGGCGCTGGCGGTCGGCCTGGCGGCTTTGCTTCTCTTCGCCGGCGGGGCGGTGGCGATGCGGGCCGGCGGCGGTTCGTCCGCGACGCCCGCCGATTCGGCCGCGGCGGCGGGTGGGCGTTCCAAGACTGAGAGTGCGGCGCAGAGCCCTGGCAACGGGCCCACCAAGGGTGCGGCGGCGGAGCGGAAGGGCGCGCACCAGGAGAAGGCGGCCGCCAGGAGCAACGAGGAGACGGATGCTGGCGAGGCGACTGCGGCGCCGGTGTCAACGCCCGTCTCAGTGCCGGCAGAAGCCGGCGGCCACGACGCCGGCGGCCCCGATTCCCGTCCGATCCGCGAGCCCGGCAGGGGAGACGTCGAGGCGCCGCGGCCGACTTCGGCCGCAAAGGACGTCCCGAAGCCTGCACCGACGAGATCGACGCCCGCCCCGGCACCGGCGCCTTCGACCGCGCCCACCCCTCTCGCCGAAGAGCCGGCTCCGGTAGAAGAACCCACCGACGAACCGCCCCGCGGTCGCGAACCGCCGGGCAAACCGGAAGGCAAAGGGGAGGGTAAACCGCCTCACTGAGCGCTCTGGGCTTGCCCAGTTATGTGGACCCTGAACCCCATAAGCCCGACTTTTGGGGAGAAGAAGGCCAAGTTTCAGGGATTTAGGTGGGGAGGCAACTGTCGATTAGGCCCTTGTGAAAGATCTGCCAGTGCCTTGGTGCTCAAAGGCAAACCCGCCGCGAGGCGGGGGCGCAAAGCCAACGGGGCTCCCTTTGGGAGTCGGCCGGGCTACCACCGGGGTCGACAGACACCACGTGGCTTCTCGCGACGGGGCTCTGGCGCAAACGATTAGGACCATAGGAGGTCTCTAAATGTTTCTCCAGAATCTCCGGGCGCGCATGAACGCCCGGCTCAGTGGCGATCGGGAGGCGGGCTTCACGCTCATCGAGCTTCTCGTCGTCATGCTGATCCTCGGCATCCTCGCCGCGATCGCGATCCCCGCGTTCTTCAACCAGCGGGACAAGGGCACGGACGCTCAGGCCAAGGCCGCAGTGCGGACCGCCCAGACCGCTATGGAGACGTGGGCGACCGAAAACCAGGGTGAATACACCGGCGCGACCGCCGAAATCCTGGAAGGCATCGAGCCGACGCTTGAAGACGCGAACCTGAACGAACCGACGGAATTGGGCGCCGACAGCTATGAGGTTTCGGTTGAATCGGATACCGAAACCGACTTCATCATCAGCCGTAACGGCGGAACGGTCGATTTCGACTGCACCCCCGTCGGCGGCGGTTGCCCCACCGGCGGCAACTGGAACGAATAAAGAGCCACGTGGCTCGAAAAAGGCGGGCCTTCGGGCCCGCCTTTTTTTACCGACTTTTTGCCTGGACGAATGGCCGATACGTCCAGGCATCTCGCGCGTGAGCGCGGGCTTTTTAGGAAATCCCTCAAGGGACAGCGTGCTCCGTCGATCTAAGGCTGGACGTATGGCCCTGCGCGCCCTAACTCGCAGTCTCTTCGGCCGCCTCTCTTCCGAGGCCGGCTTCGCCGTCCCCACGGTGATGCTGATGACCGTCGCCGCGCTCGGCATGGCGAGCGTCGCGGTGATGACCTCGGTCCAGGGCCAGAGTGGCACGGTCCGCGACCAGGGCACGAAGACGGCGCTCGCGGTCGCCGAGTCCGGCGTCAGCCAGGCGCTCCTCCACTACAACCGCGGCGTGCCGCCATGCGCTGCCGCCGAAGGCGAGTGGTGCGGTCCGGTGGCAGGGATGTCCGTCAACGGCGGCCAGGTCGCCTACTGGGCACGCGTATCGAGCGGGGAGGACTGCGAAGTCAGCAACGAAGTCGAGTGCGTCGAGATCGTCTCGCAGGGCACCGTCAACGGGGTCACCCGGCGAGTCGACGTGATGGCTTCCACGCTGCAGACGGAGGACTCGACCGGCGGCGGGCCGTTTGCCACGGCGAGCGTCCTCTCGAAAGAAAACATGGTCCTCGACTCCAATGCGGCAATCCACACCGGCACGGCGAGCAATGGGGACATCGAACTCAAATCGAATGCCAAATTGTGCGGCCCGGCGAGCGTCGGGGTGGGCAAAGGGATCGCGAAAAGCGCCAACGCCCAGTACGCGGCCGACGCCCTCTGCACCTCGCCGGCCAGCAGCTACGGCCAGAAAGAACTGACGCTGCCGCCGGTCAACCAGGGCGACGCGGCCACCAACAACGACAACGGTCGCTTCTTCCTCAAAGACGTCGCCGTCAGCCAAAGCAAAAACATCGATGCCTGCTGGAACAGCCGTCAGCCGAACGGCAAAACTTCGAGCCTCTGCGGCGCGCGAGAGCTCTACGTAGACGGCAACACCGCGGTCACCCTTGGGGGGTCCGTCTACAGCTTCTGCAAGCTGAGGCTGCGCAGCAACAGCAACCTCTACATCGCGCCGAACCAAACCGTGACGATCTACTTCGACTCGCCGGAGGCGTGCGGCTACTCGTCCGGAGTGACCCAGCTGGAGATGGACTCCAAAACGCGCATCACCTCGGCCACCGGCGACCCGGTCAGCGTTGCGATGCTCTTCGTCGGCTCCGAAACGCGCCAGACCAAAGTCCTGCTCAACAGCAACACGTCGGTCAACGGGCCCTGCGACCAGAACTTCGTCATCTACGCGCCGCTGACCGACGTGAGGCTGAACAGCAACGCCCGCTTCTGCGGCGCTATCGCCGGAAAAACGGTGTACATGGACTCCAACGCGGAAGTCTGGTCGGCGAGCGGCTCGGAGGAATTCAACCTCCCCGGCGTCGACATCCCGGAGACGCCCGACCACTACGCCCCGTACCGGTTCGTCGAATGCGGCAGCGTCGCCGCGACCTCGCCCGACGACGGGTGCTGAGCCGATGGGCGCGGTGGGCAGAGCGGCGGCCGCGCTTCGCCGCGAGGAGCCTGGCTTCACCCTCGTCGAGCTGCTGATCGCGACGAGCATGGGCCTGGTGGTCGTCGGCGCGGCGCTGGCGATGTTCATCGGCGGCGTCCGCAGCGAGCCTAAGACGGCCGCCAAGATCGCCGCGATCCAGGACGCGCGGGTGACGCTCGACCGGATCACGCGGGAGCTGCGGCAGGGCCTCTCGATCCCGTCGGTCTCGGCGACGCAGCTCGAGGTCGTCACCTACGTCAAGGCCGCCACCTGCAGCGGGGGGCCGGGGACCACCTCAATCCCCTGCAAGGTCACCTATGACTGCGAGGACGACGTCTGCACCCGGACGGTCGCCGAGCCCGACGGCAGCGCACCCGGGCCGACGACGCTGGTGGTAGACGGGCTGGTCAGCCCCAACGTCTTCGACGCGCAGCCCGAAACCGACCCGAGCTACATCGGCGTCGACTTCGTCCTCATCTCGGGCGACGACGACCCGGTTACGCTCGGCGACGGCGTCGCCCTCCGCAACCTCGAAGAGGCGGAAGCATGATGCGCGAGGACGGCATGACGATCGTCGAGGTGGTGGTCGCCGGACTGATCCTCGTGCTCGGGGCGGTGGGCGTGCTCGGCGTCGTCGACGCCGCCACCCGCAACACCTTCCGGGCCGAGCAGAGCCAGGTCGTCTCCAACGTCCTCCA
>DASWMG010000261.1:0-5350 GCA_036399875.1 Solirubrobacterales bacterium | reverse complement strand
AGCTGGCCAGGCCGGACTGGAGCGCGGCCAGCGTCGCCGGGAACTCGATCAGCGATTGCTGGATCGACGCCTGCTGGTTGGCGAAGTTGCCGAGCACGTCTTTGGAGGACGTGACGAAGCGTTCGAGCTGGGCGTCGCGGCGGCCGAGCTCGTTGGTCAGCACGCCGAAGTCGTGGATCACCTGGGCGAGGGCCCGGCGGCGGCCCGCGACCGCTCCGTTGAGGTCGGCGACGATTTTCGAGAAGGAGCCGAGCCGACGGAAGGCGCCTGAGAGCTTCATTCCCTGACCCTCGAGGCCCTGGGCGCCGCCGGCGACCAGGAGCTGGATGTAGCGGCGGGTGTCTTCGTCGAGGATCGAGAGGAAGGCTTCGAAGTTGACGTTCGGTTCGGTCCGCGAGAGCGGGAAGTGGTGGCCCTCCTCGACGTGGCCGGGGGCGGTGCCGGGGTCGATCTCGACCACCATGTCGTTGAGGTTCGTTTTCGGCCGCAGCAGCAGCGACGCGTCGGGGTGGATCAGCTCCAGGTACTGCGGCTCGACGTCCATGCCGACCTCGGCGTGCCCTTCCTCGACGTCCACCGAGGAGACTTTGCCGACCCGGACGCCGGCGATCACGACGGCCTGGCCCTGGCCCGGCGTAACCGCCTGGGCGCTGGTGAAGTCGGCGCTCAGCTCGACGAAGTCTTCGCCGACCAATGGCGCCCACGACGGCAGCGAGGCTTTCTGCTGCGTGAAGATCCACAGCGTCATCACCAGCGCGATCGCCGCCAGGACGACGATCGCGATCGAGTCGCGGCCTCGGCCGCGGGTCTGCCGCCCCAGCCAGGCCCGAAAGTGCCGCACGCGGCTCACCTGTGCGCCTCCGTCGCTCATGGTCCCCCCGGGACGAGCGTCGGCGCGCCGGGCTGGCCCGGGCCGGCGTTGAGGTCGGGGACGGGGTTGGTGTGGCAGCGCACGTCAGGCTTCTTCGGCGGCCGCCCGGAGAGCTGCGGCTGCACGCCGTGCGGCGGTTCGATCGTGTGGCCCCAGCCGACCCTGTCGGTCGAGAGGTTGCCTTTCGGGTTGGGCAGGCCGACGAGCTCGTCGCCGCCGCCCGGCTGCACCCTGGCGTAGTAGCCGTTGCCGTCGAAGTTCTGGCCCCAGCCGGCGAGGTTGACGAGGCCGTAGAGGAACTCGCGGTAGGCGGGTCCGCCGGTCGAGAAGCGGTCCTGGATGACCTGCTCGTTGGTCGGCACCATGACCTGCGTGGTGCAGAGGCTGATCCGGTTGATCTCCGGAATGGTCTTCGCTTTGCCGGCCTGCGCGGCGCCGGCCAGGCCCGGGGTCGCTTCGCGCAGCAGCCGCGCCACGCCGCCCAGCTCGTCGCGGCCGAGCAGCGGGTTCGCCTGCCGCAGCCAGGGGCGGCCGGCCGCGATCAGCCCGGGCAGCTCGGCGACCGCCGGTCGCAGCTCGATCGCGTAGGCGCGCAGCGGCGGCAGGCTGCGGTTGAGGCTGACCAGCGAGGTGCGCGCGGTGCGCAGCGCCGGCGCGAAGCGCCGGAAGGTGGCGGCCAGGTTGGCGTTCTGGGCGGCGAGAGCGCCGGTGAAGACGTCGAAGTTGACGATCAGGCCCTGCAGATCCTCCTCGCGGGCGGCGAGGGCGCCGAAGGTGCGGCTGGCGCCGCCGACGAAGCGCGAGAGGTCGCCGGGCTCGGTGCCGAGGAAGGCGTTGGTGACCTGGGCGCTGTAGCGGCCCGCGTTGGCGCCGTTGCGGAAGGCGTAGTTGAGCCCCTCAGCGCCGCTCTTCCCCTGCACGTCTGGCAGCTGGGTCGCGTCTTCGGCGGCGCTCGGCTTGCGCGTCAGCGCTTCGCCGAAACTTTCGAGCAGGCGGCTGAGGTCGGCGCGCACCGGCGACTGCAACGCGGTCAGCACCTCGTCGAGCTGCACCGAGATCGAGGTGCGGCTGACCGGGATCGTGTCGCCGCTGTCCATCTCAGGGGCGCTTGGGCTGCCGGGGTCGAGGTCGATGAAGAAGTTGCCCTCGAGGAAGATCCGGGGGCGGATCTGGGCATAGGCGTCGGCGTGGATCGGCCGGCCCTTCTCTTCGACGGTGAAGGTGACGGTCGAGGTGCCGCCCTCGCTGCTGGAGTCGATCACTTTGCCGACGTCGACGCCGGCGATGCGCACCGGCGAATTGACCGAGATGTTGGCCGCGTTGGCGAAGGTGGCTTTGACCTCGTAGCCGTAGCCGGTGAAGGGGACGTGTTTGGTGAAGGCCAGGTAGGGACCGAGCGTGAAGACGAGCAGGAAGATCAGCGCGATCGCGGCGTTGCTCGGCCGCCAGCCGAACAGGCCGCGCTTGCGGTTGCTGTCCCGGGTGTCTCTCTCCGGCAGCCGGCCCATCTATTCGTCTCCCCCGGTCGTCGTCCCGAGCAGCTGCGGCGCCCGGCCGATCACGGTCTGACCAATCGCGTAGCGCTCGTTGCCCGCTTCGCAAACGCCGTCCTGGCCCGGGCCGGCGGTACGCGGGTAGGGGTTGTAGTGGAGGTTGTTTTTTCCTTTGCCGCTGGCCGGGGCCGAGGAGGGCTGGGTCTCGGCATTCGGTCCGTCGGTTCCCTCGAAGCCGACCACGTTGAGCCAGTTGCCGACCCCGTTGCTGCCGCTGGCGACGCTGGCGAAGTTGCGGAAGGCCAGGGTCAGGTAGTTGCACTCGGTCTGGGCCGGCGCGAGGAAGCGCAGCGGCGGCCCGAGCAGCTTGTTGGTGTCGACCAGCAGGTCGAGCCCGTTCATGACTCCGGGCGCTTCCTGGAAGTCGAGCAGCGCTTCGGCGGTCGGCGCGATCTGGGCGTTGAAGGCCGGCGAGGCGTTGAGCACGGGGATGCCCGCCCGCAGCGCCGCGTCGATCGTCGGCGCGGTCCGCCCGATCGCCCGCGCGCCGGGCTGCAGCGCCGTGAAGAAGCGCGCCGAGCTGGCCAGGAAGGGCCTGATCCGCGGCAGGTCGGCGGTGACCGCGGCGAGCGTCTCGGGGCTTTTCTCGATCGTTTCCTGGATGAAGGGGCGCGAGACGCGGGCGAAGGCGGCGAAGGTGCGGTCGAGCGCGACGAACATGCTCGCCTGCGTCTCGGCGACCGGGGCGACCGTCGCCGAGAGTTCCTCCAGCGCCCGCCAGAAGCCGCCGAAGTTGGTGCTCGGGGCGACCAGGGTGCGCAGCGGGCCCTGGCTGCTTTCAGCCAGTTCGCGCAGCGAGCCGAAGGCGTTGTTGATCTGCGGGCCGCGCCCGGCGAAGGAGTTGCCGAATCCGGTCAGGCTGCGCCTGATGTTGTTGCGCGTCTCCTCGTCGAACATGTTGAAGAACTCGTCGATGTCGACCGGTTCCGGGCGGGCGGCGGAGACCGGGATCGTGTCGCCGGCCTCGAAGCCCTCGTCGGAGGTCCCCGGGACGATCTGCAGGTATTTGAGGCCGAGCGGCGATTTCGGCCTGATGATCATCGTCGAGTCGACCGGGATCGGTTCCGCCGTCTTGTCTAGGCGGATGTCGAGGTCGGCGACGACTTCGCCGTTGTCGAGCTGGACCGGGTCGACGCCGCGCACGACGCCGACCCGGGCGCCGCCGATCCGCACCTCGTTGCCTTTGACGATGGCGTCGGCGTTCGGCACCCGCGCCGTCAGGTTGTAGGTCGAGACGAAGGGCAGCCCGTTGTTGGCGTTGTAGGCGAGGAAGACGGCGACGATGATCACGAGCACCGTCACCGCCCCGACGATCGCCGGGCTGCTCGCCACTCCCTGTATGCCGCCACGATTTTTCATGGCGCGAGCAGGTAGTCGAGGAGGGCCAGGTTCTCGTTGGCTTCGGCGGGCGCTCCATCCAGCTCTTCGCCTTCGCCCAGTTCCGGGTCGGGAAGCTCAGGGACCGGCGCGGCGGGAGCAAGCGGGCTCGGCTCGGCGGCGCTCTCGGGAGCCCTCACGGCGCCCTCGCCGGTCGCTTCCCCTTCTTCTTCCCCGAGCTGTTCGATCAGGCGGTACAGGCCGGAGGCGGAGGCGCCCGCGGACGAGGCGGTGGGTTCGCCTTCGACGTCATGGAAGTTGGCGGAGCAGCCGCTGGTTTCTTCGAGCACGTAGTCGGTGCAGTTGCTGAGCGTGATCAGCGCCCGGCCGAAGTGGCCGTACTGGTCGAATTCGTTGAACGAGGCGGTGGTGTTGTAGATCAGGTCGACGAGCCCGTCCCAGCCCCCGGTCTTCTGCGTGCTGACCAGGAACTTGGCCAGGTTCGTGGTCGGGACGGCGCCGCTGCGGGCGACGTTGCGCGCCTTGACCACGACCGGGTCGGCGGCGCGCAACAGCGGTCCGGCCTCCTCGCCGGTGGCGCCGAGCGAGCGCAGCGCCACCGTCGAGGCGGCCGAGAAGGGCGCCAGCGCCTTGGTCGCCCGGGTGAACGCCGGCGCCGAGCGGCCGAGGTCGGTGAAGACGGGCGCGGCGGCGTTCGAGAAGCCTTCGAGGCCGCGCATCGTCGCCCGGAACTCGCGCAGGAAGGCGGGCAGCTTGCGGAACGACGCTTCCAGGTCCGGGCCCCGTTCGGCGCTCGCTTCGGCCGCAGCCCCGGCGTTGGAGAAGAAGCCGGCGACGCTCTGGCGCTCGCGGGCCAGGGCGCTGAGGATCCGCTGCGAGTCGGAGGAGAGCTGGGCGAGCTGGTTGCGCTGCTGGGAGAGCGTGCCGAGCAGCGTGTTGACGTCACGCAGGACCGGGTTGGCGCGTTCGACCGCCGCCTCGATGTCCTCGCCGCGACCGGCGAGGCCGGCGCCGAGTTCGTTGAGGATGAGCCGGAAGCGCTGCGCGTAGGGCAGGCGGTTGATGTTGTTGATCAGGTCGGGGTCGACGGTCGAGCTGTTGTTCTCAAGCGGCAGCAGGTACTGCCCCTCGCCGGGCCCGTCGTCGATCTTCTCCAACTTTGGCGCCGGCCTCGATCCCGGCGCTCGCGGCAGGGTCGGCCGGCAGTCGATGAATTTCTCGCCGATCAGCGACTGCGGTCGGATCACGCAGCTGGCGTCGCGGCGGAACTCCTGGAAGCCCGGGTCTTCGATCTTCATCACGAGCACCGCCTTGCCGGGGATCGCGCGCGGGCGGCCGTTCTCGTAGGAGGCGATCTCCTTCGGCCGGGTCACGTCGACCGCCTCGATCGTGCCGACCGTGGCGCCGGCGACGCGCACTTCCTCGCCCTCGACCAGGAAGTTGCTGTTGTCGAAGATCGCGCGGACCATGTAGGCGTCATCGTCCTCCCCGCCGGTCGCGAGGAGCACGACGACGACGACGGCCGCGATCAGGACGAGTGGCAGGAGCAGCTTCCTCATGGTCCTGGCGGCACGTCGGTCGGGTCGCA
>DASWMG010000260.1:0-3261 GCA_036399875.1 Solirubrobacterales bacterium | reverse complement strand
GTAGGCGGCGAAGCCGGCCGGTGCGACCCGACCGGCACCGAGGAGACGTTCACTAGATCGCCGCCACCATTGGCGCGGAGCTGGTCGAGGAAGACCTCCGTTGCCGTCATCGCGCCGAGCAGGTTGGTCTCGACCATGCGCCGGTGCTCCTCGCGCTGGTCTGAAGCGAAGGGCGCCGTCAGCATGACGCCGGCGTTGTTGACGAGGATGTCGGCGCCGCCGAGTTCCTGCTGCACGCGCTCGGCGGCGCTTCGGCCTCGTCCTCCTGAGCGCTTGGGCAAGTGCCCCGTCATTCAGTCCTGCCTCTCGCCCGTCGGAGAACGGCTTCCCGGATGCGAGCGGCCGGCGGCGCTCTACCGCATCGGTCGCCGCGCGGCCAGCCGGATCTTGGCCGTCATTTCCTGGTGCGACGGCTTTCGTACGCCCACATGGCGATCTCGACTCGGTTGCGGGCATTGAGCTTGCGCATGAGGCTGGCGAGGTGCGTTTTGACGGTGCTGAGGCTGATGTGCAGCTCGTCGGCGATCTCGTGGTTGGTCCACCCATGGGCCACGGGGATGAGGACCTCCTCTTCCCGGCTCGTGAGCGGTTCCCGGGGCTGAGCCAGCGGCTGCCCCGGATGGGTGTCGGCGAAGGCGGCGAGCAGGCGCGCGGTGATGCTCGGTGCGATGAGTGCGTCGCCGTGGGCGGCGGCGTGAATCGCCTGGGTGAGCAGTTCGGGGCCGGCGTTCTTGAGCAGGAAACCGCGGGCGCCCGCCTTCAGGGCGCCGTAGACGTATCCGTCGAGGTCGAAGGTGGTTATGACGACGACTGCCAGAGGGTCGTCGACCTCGGGGCCGGCGAGCTGGCGGGTGGCCTCGATGCCGTCCACCTCGGGCATGCGGATATCGAACAGGCACACGTCCGGCCTCAGCCGGCGGGCGAGCGCCACCGCTTCGCGGCCGTTGGCCGCTTCCCCGACGACTTCGATGCCGGGCTGGGCGTCGAGGATCATGGTGAGCCCTGTCCGCACGATCTCTTGGTCGTCGGCGATGAGTACGCGGATGGTCATCTCGCGCCGCCCTTCGGCAGCAATGCGTCGACCGTCCAGCCCCTGTGTGGATTAGGACCTGCCCGAAGGGAGCCCCCGAGCAGGGTCGCTCGCTCGGTCATGCCGACGAGGCCATACGCTGAGGGCCTGGGTGCCGGCGTCCTTCCATCACCGTCGTCGGAGACCGTCAGTCGCACCTGTTCACCCTCGTCTGTGACGTGGACGGTGATCCGGGTCGCATGAGGGGCATGCCGGATCGCGTTCGTGACCGATTCCTGGGCAAGCCGGTAGAGCGCTCTTCCGACGGACCGGGGGAGATCGGCGAAATCGCCTGAGAGCTGCACGTCAACACGCGGCCAGCCATCGACTTGGCGGGCCAGCCGCTCGATGTCGCCGACACCCGGTTGCGGAGCGAAGTCGGGCTCCGCCCCGTCGCGCAGGCCGCCGACCATGGCGCGCATCTCCTCGAGCGTCCGCGAGGCCGCCTCCTCGATGGTCGCGAGCACGGCCAGAGCACGGGCGGGGTCCGATGCCGCCAGGGCACGGCCTGCCTGAGCCTGGACGGCGATCGCCGAGACGTGGTGGCCGACGGAATCGTGGAGCTCGCGGGCGAGCTCGTTGCGCTGACGGAGCCTTGCCTGCTCGACGTCGCGGAGGCGGACGGTGGCCTGGAAACGGATCGCCGCACCGAACGCGGCGGAGGACAGGAAGAACCCGTAGTCGGCCACCATCTCGCCAGCGCCGGTTGGATCGGCGACGTGCGTGATGACGAGCCAGGCCAGGATGACGCCCAGGCCGATCACGGCTTCGCGACCTGAGCCCCAACGAAACAGCGCGTAGGGCAGCACGAGCAACGCCGCGATGCTCGACAGGGCCGTCCCGTCAACCGCGAGGATCCTCGCGACGTCGAACGCGATCAGCGTGCCGAAGGCGACTGCGACAGCGGTCAGGGGATGGGTGCGTCGCCAGAGCAAGGAGACGGCGACGACGAGGCTGACGGTGAGCACGAGCGGGCGCGACGCGATGTTGGCTTCCGGCCAGGTCGCCCACCATGGGTCCTCGCGAAGCATCGTCTCCAGGACCGACCACGCCGCGAGGACGGCGAGGAGCGCCCAGTCCCGCCACACCCGGACGGGGGGATCCTGAGGCCTGGATTCGGCCCAGAGCGCTCGGAGAGTTTCTCGCACCAGTCCCAAGCGTAGGAGAACCAGCACTGTTCCGGATCGGCCGAAAGAACGAAACGCGCGCCGTCCTCGCGGCCAGTTCAACTCGAGCCTGCCGACCGATGTGCCCGTCGGCCGACGCCGTCATCGTGGTGTCAATGCCGATCAACGCCTCCAGCCGCCGCCCCGCGCGCACCACGATGCAGGCGATCGTCCAGCACGCTTACGGGTCGACCGACGTCCTGCGACACCAAGACGTCGACCCGTCGACACCCGGGCGGTGCGAGGTGCGCGCCCGCATGCACGCAGCCTCCATCGACCAAGAAGACTGGTTCGTCACCACCGGCCGCCCACAACTTCGGCGGGTAGGGGCACTCATCGGCGAGCGCGGCGACCTGCCGCTCTTCGGCGAGGTCGGCGAACTTCCGAACCTCCTCCCGGGCGAGCACCGCGGCCTCCTCGGCTGTCTTGAACGAGACGGTCTTCTCCTGGAAGGCGAAACCGTTGATGTAGGCGTCGAGCACACAGTAGGCCTGGATCGTCACCTCGCCCAATGCACGAGAACCTGAAGGAGACCCCATGAACGCGCTCACCCGTTTCGTGCTCGACCACAAGCGACTCGTGCTCGGGTTCTGGCTCGCCGTGACGATCGCCGCCTTTGCTGCGATCGGACCGGCAGGCAGCTCGTTGTCACAGCAGTTCGACATCCCCGGACGCGAGGGCTTCGAGACGAACAGTGAGCTCGCCGCCATCTACGGCGCCGGCGGTGACGTCGCACCGATCGTGCCCGTGGTGACTCTCCCAGAGGGGAAGACAGTTGATTCGCCGGGTGTGCGTGCGGAGCTCGATGCGGCGCTGTCGAAGGTGGAAGCGGCGCTGCCGGAGTCGATGAGTGCCTCATTTGCCTCGACCGGCGATCGGGCGTTCGTCTCCGACGATGGCCGAACCACCTTCGCGCTCGTCTACATCCCGGCCAAGGGCGGCGTCGACCAGGGGCTGGAGGAGGCCCGTTCGGCGCAGGCCGCGCTCGACGGCGTCACCGTCGGCGGATCCCCGGTCGAGGTGACC